>CAYGUI010000005.1:0-46543 GCA_964353115.1 uncultured Gammaproteobacteria bacterium | reverse complement strand
GTGCTTAATAAATAACTTTATTAAGAAATTTTTGATAAGCTTAATTCGACAATTAGCAACTTTTTCGGCCAAAAAAGATATTAATTTTTTAGGATATAAATACTGAATTTTTGTAAGCATGATACCGTTATTTTTGTGAAAAACGTCTATTCTCGTGAAGGACGTCATTCCCGCGTAGGCGGGAATCCATCATTTAATTAAATTCAAAAACCTTTCAAACCGCTCAGGGCTAATTTTACCATCTTTTTTTGCCACAATAAATGCGCACTCAGGCTCATGAGTGTGGCTGCAATCACGGAATTTGCAAGTACCAAGTAACGCAGCAAGTTCAGGAAAGCCTTTGGCAATTTGCACTGCAGTGAAGTGGCTAATGCCAATATCACGCACACCAGGGGAATCTATTAAATCACCGCCAAAAGGTAAATGATAAAGTTCAGCACGAGAAGTGGTGTGAGCACCTTGTTCGCCTTTTTTAGTTAATGCGCCACGAACAATACTATCGTCTCCCATTAATGTGGACATTATTGATGATTTTCCAACCCCAGATTGTCCTAAGAAGATACTGGTTTTATTGCGAATATGTGTTTTTAAACGACTAAATCCGCGTCCAGTTTTACATGAAGTTCCAATAACCGTAACACCTAGATCACGATATGTTTTGCGGATTTTCTTAATTTCTTCGTATTCTTTGGCTTTTGTTAAATCAGTTTTGTTTATTATTAAAATATAATTCAGATTATTATTTGCAGCATTAATAATAAATTGATCAATAAGATATTCTTGAGGTTTTGGTTTAGCAGCAATTACGATATTAATTTGATCAATATTTGCTACCATCGGTTTCAATTGGGGGTTGAACTTGTTGATTTTTTTAGGGTTTTTAGGTCTCCAAATTACACTGCTCCGAGGTTCCAGCTTATCAATTAAACCAGTATTATGAATCTTGTCGGAAATAGAAAATATCACATTATCACCCACAACGATTTCTTCGAGGTTAGGGCGTAAAAAACACCTAAATATCTCATTTTCATGCTCAACACTTAGGCTGTCACCTAAATGTGAAATTACTTTGCCGCGGAGTTTTGTCATATACTTATTATTATAATTTAAAAATATATTATAGGGATTATGGATTTTTTGTATAGAAATTTTTTATTATCGGCATTTGTAGTATTTTTTGGTTTCTTTATAGTTAACAATCAGGGATGGGCGGCACCGCAGATAGAAGCAGCAAATCTGCAAACAATAAAAGCACAAATTCCTGAGCAAGAAAAAGAATTGGAGCGAGATAAAAAGGAGTATGAAGAATTTGTAAAATTCTTTGATGAGGAGTCTGACACTCTTTTGGCGCGTAAAGTGGAGAAAAAAGAGGCTGAGCGCTTTTCTGTTCAATTAGAATCATCACGCTTAAAGCTGGGGGTGGTTAATAATAATATCTCTGCTGTTGAGCAAAGAGTAGTCGCTATTAAAACTGGAATAGCAGATAAAGAAAAGCATTATTCTAATTTATATTTATTACGCAGTTTATCTAAAGAGCAGCGTAAAAAACAGGCTCTTGAGTGGCAAAAATCTATAGTAACTGATAAAGAATTGATTATTTTTTATAAAAAATTACAGGGAGTTTTAGAAGATCGCCAAGATGAATTAACAGAATTAGTTGAGTTAAAACAGACTCTATATAATAAATATGACGATAAATTAAATCGTCAAGAGCGAGTAGAGCGTGAACGGTTAGAAATAGAAAAAGAAAGAGAAATCAAAGCTGAATATGCTGAATTACAAGATCAATACGATAAATTAAGATTACAGCTAAATAGAAAAAGATTAGATGATACTTTATCTGAAGACCAAGAAACTATTTATGAGATTAAATTATTTGATCTTCAAGAGCAGCAACGTATTTTAAATTTAAAATTAGGATTGGTAAAAGTAAAAAATGACATTTTATCAATAGAGCGCTATTTAATACAAAAAGCTCTGCATCAAGTTGAAGCGCGTGAAATCAGAAGCCAAATAGTTAATATTAATAGTCAATTATCCAGTTTATCAGCTTTAATTTCTGATGGAGAAAAAACCTTATCTCAGAAAAAAGTTTGGATTTCAGCTAAAGAAAAAAATAAAACATTATCTGCAATAGAAAAGCAATTATCTGAAAAAGAATTTGTTGAAGTGGAAAAGGATTTGGCAGCGCAAAAAACTCAATATGAACATTTGGAAGAAGTTTTTACTGCCGCGCAAGAAAAATTCAAAAAGCGCAATGCTGAAAGTCAGTTTGCGCGTGAGCCATATCGCACTAATTGGCAAATAATAAAAGATACTTTACAAGAAACTATAAATATCCCAATAGTTATTGGCAAAGATATTTTCTTTTCTTTTAAACAAATGTATTTATTTCCGCAGTGGTGGAAAATATTTTCGTTAATAGGCTTAATTAGTTTATGGGAATTTTTATTGGCATTATTTATCAAGCAATCAAAATTTTTTTTAGAAGCTCTGGCAGTAAAACGTGAGCTAATATCATACGATAAATTTAAAAAAATGCTGGCAAACTTGGTAATTAAACAGTCATGGTTTTTTGGAATTATTATTCCAATAGGATTTGTTGTTATAGCTAATGACTTAACTGGAACTAACACAAAAATATATTTATCTTTATCGGCAATTATAGCGACATTCGTTTTTATTATAGAAGCCACTAGATTTTTTATTTATGATTTAGGAATAAAAATTGATACAGATAAGAATAAATTATTTGGGTTATTTAAATATAGTTTAATCTTCGGGATGGTAGTTTCATGCTTTATAGTTGGCTCGCATCAATTATTAGTATCAACTAATACTTTAGTCTTTCTAGATCGCCTATTTATGGTTTTTTTATTAATGTTTTCTTATGTTTTTACTTATTGGTGGAACATTGTTTATAAATCATTAAAAGAAATAGAAATTAATCGTTTTGTTTTAAAAGCTTTAAAATACATAGGAATTATTTTACCACTAACATTGGCGCTAAATGCATTAATAGGTTTGGTTGGATATATAAATTTATCTTGGCGCATATTTAAGATACAAATGTACTTAGTATTTTTTGCCATTTTTTGGTCAACTACTAGAGCAATAATAAAAAAAGCAACACGTAAAATAGTTAGTAATTTTCGTGATAATTATAAAAATGGAAAATTATGGGCTGAATCTTTTGTCATACCAACAAGCAAATTATTGCAAATATTAATTATTTTTTCAGGTTTTGTATTCTTAGTATATTTTTTAAATATAGGCGGGCGTAGCGAGTTATTAGGTTTATATCAGCAAATACTGGATTACAATTTATTATCAATTCAAGGGGTGAGTTTAACGCCGTTAAAAATAATTAAATTTATTTTTATGTTTCTTGTTATTACTTGGGCTGCAAAATGGAGTAGAAAATTTGCCAACCTAGTATTGGAAAAGCGCACCAATGACACTGGCTTACAAAATAGTTTTGCGGTATTTATTCAATATATAACTATAGCTGTTGGTGCATTATTAATTTTACGCATCTTGGAAGTTGATATCACGACAATTACCGTCGCTGTTGGCGCGCTGGCTGTTGGTTTAGGATTTGGTTTACAAGAATTATTTTTGGATTTTATTTCAGGTTTTGTAATTTTATTGCAGCGCAATATTCGAAAAGGTGATTTTATTGAAGTCATGGAAGCAGAAGACCATGGTGTACCAGCCGAAGGTGTTGTGACAAATATTGGTTTATTGACAACGACAATTAAGAATTGGGATAAAATTGATGTAATGATCCCTAATAGTCAAATCTTAAAAAGTTTTATTAACAATTGGACTTTTGAAGATAATGTAGTCAGCGATGTTTTTCCATTGAAAGTTAAATTTGCTGATGATCCGAAAAAAATTCTTAAAGCGGTCCAAATAGCATTTGATAATTATCCAGATATATTACAAGAGCCAAAGCCAGAAATTTGGTTAGAAGGTTTTGCTGAAAATTCAGTAATTGATTTTAAAGCTCGTTATTACTTTGATCTTGAAAAATGGCATAGTAGTAAAGCTAAAATGCGCTCAGGTTTAATGAGTGCGATTTGGGATGAATTAAATAAGGAAGGAGTTGAGTTGGCTTAGTATTAGCTTAGGAAAAACCCCTCTGTCGGCTGTGCCGACATCTCCCCTTTATGAAAGGGGAGAAAACCCCTCTGTCGGCTGTGCCGACATCTCCCCTTTACAAAAGGGGAGTTAAGTCATTCCCCGGAGTTAAGCCCCCTTATTAAAGGGGGCAGCGCCGCAGGCGCGGGGGTTTTTTACTTATTGCCTCAACTCCGGCTGCAAAGTAATATGCGTGATATCAAACTTGTCCTTTAGCATATTACTTAAATTTTGATAAACCTCAGGCCAAATTTCAAAATTATCTAAAACTACATGAGCAGACAAAGCAATATATGACGATGCGACATTCCAAATATGTAAATCATGAATGTCGACAACATGTACAATATTTTTCATTTCCGCTTCAACTTCTTCTAAATCTATATTGCGCGGCACACTTTCCATTAAAATCAAAAATGCATCGCGCAGTAGTCTAAAGTTAGAGAATAAAATTAACATGGAAATTACAACAGATAAAATAGGATCAGCCAAGTACCAGCCGCCAAAGTAAATCATTGCACCGGCTAAAATTGCAGCAACTGAGCCTAATAAATCTCCCATAACGTGTAGAATAGCGCCACGGGTATTAAGATCAGTGTGACCTTGGCTTAACACGAAAATAATTAATAAATTTGCCAATAATCCAATAGTTGCAACAATAAATACTGTTAATCCATGAACTTCGTGAGGAATATAAAGTCTTTCTAGCGCTTCAATAACAATAAATACTACTAACAGCAGCATAAACAAGCCATTTAGGAGAGCGGCGATTGATTCCATGCGCAAAAAGCCAAAAGTGTGGCGTGATGAAGCAGGGCGGGCAGCCATCCAGCTTGCAAACAGCGCCAAACTTAGCGCTGCAACATCGGTAATCATGTGTCCGGCATCACTTAATAAAGCTAGTGAATTAGAATAGTAACCTGCTACAGCTTCAATTATGGCAAAAATAAAAGTTATAACAATAGAAAATACAAACTTCTTATTTTGTTTAACGCTAATTTCGTAGGATCTACTATGATCGTGATCAATTCCCATTTATTCTTCTCTCTCTTTTCTTTGTTCTTCTTCGTGTCGAGCCTTAGTTAGTGCAGAAGCTATTATACCAGAAGGTATTGATACAATACCAAGGCCGACCATTAGAATCAAAAAGGTAAAAATTTTGCCGGGCACAGTAATTGGAAATATATCGCCATAACCAACTGTAGTTAATGTTGCAACAGCCCACCAAAGGCTTTGAAAAATTGATGAGAAATTTTGTGGTTGGGCTGCATTTTCAAAGAAATAAATGCCGACAGCTGCAATATACATAATAATCATTGCGGTAAAGATAAAAAGCGCTAGTTCTTGACGTGCAAAGGTAAATGCACTTGAAAGACGATTCATGGCCTTTTCAAAACGAAATAATTTTAATAGCTGAAATACTCTTAATAAACGTAAAGCCCTAATAGCACTGACATTAAAACTTAATGTTAAATAAAATGGTACTACGGCAAGAAAATCTATTATGCCGAAAAAACTAAATAAATATTTTTTTTTGTCTGGGGATAAATAGATCCTTAATAAATATTCACAAGTAAAAAATCCAATAATAAAATACTCAAAATAATCTATTATTTTTTTCTGCTCTGGAGTTAGGGTTGGAACTGTGCCAGCACCTAATATAAACATAGAGATTACAATAAGTACTAAAATTAAATAATTTATTTTATTGCTAAAAACTTGTCCTGGTATTTTGCTCATAGAATATCCTTATTTTTTTCTGTGGTATATTAATATAGCAAATTTTTAAAATTTATAAAAAAATATGAAACAAGATAATTTAATTTGGATTGATTTAGAAATGACAGGTCTTGATTTTGAGAATGATGTCATTATTGAAATTGCAACTATTGTTACTGATCCATATTTAGAGGTATTAGAAGAAGGGCCAAGTTTAGTTATTCATCAGTCGGATGAAATTTTAAATAGTATGGATGAGTGGTGTACTCGGCAACATACTTCTTCTGGTTTAGTCGATGATGTTAAAAAAAGCACTGTGACTATGGCTCAAGCTGAGCAAGAAACTTTGGCTTTTTTAAAAAAATGGACTAAGAAAAAAACATCACCTCTTTGTGGTAATAGCATTTGTACGGATCGAAGATTTTTAACTAAAGATATGCCCGAATTGGATAATTATTTACATTATCGTCACATAGATGTGAGTACTGTAAAAGAATTGGCAAAACGTTGGTCTCCAGAATTAGTTATAGATAAAAAAGATAAGCCTCATAAAGCTCTTGATGACATAAAAGCCAGCATAGATGAAATGAAGCATTACAGAGATTGCTTTTTTAATTTAAAACAATAGATAGCCAACTTTTACACTAGCAAAGCATAAAAATGGTAGGTAGTTCTCGGCTGGCCTTACGCTAGCCTCTGCTTTACCTGATATATATTGGAAGCTTCCTTCTAAAATTATGCGGTTTGTAAAACTTCTATAATTTAAGCCGACTGAGAAAGCTGGTGCTGGCTCTGATAAATTAGCTAATTTATCTTTACGCTGAGTGAATGATAATCCAGCTCCAGAAAAAACTCGTAATGTCGGTGTTATAGGCGCAAAAAATTTACCTTGGACGATATAAGCATTAGTTTTTGATATTATTTTTTGATCATCGCCTAGCGCTTCGTCATAAAAGGTCTCAATATCAAATTTGATGTCAGAATCTTTAAATTTAGCGTATGAAAATTCTAGCGAAAAATTTTGATTAAGTTCATAACCAAAACCAACACCCCACATATTGCCACGATCGGTCGTTTCAATTGGAGCTGATCCAGAAATTAATACACACTCATTTGAATTCATGGTACTACAATCAGCAGCTAAAAAACTCCAGAGTGTTGAACCATAGCCAACAAACCCTGTTGTATAAAAATTTAAAGCATGGCTAGCGCTAGAAAATAATATGCTAGCGCTAATAGTTAATTTTAATAATTTTTTTAATTTCATAAAAACTAACAGCGATTTTTATAAAATTTCACATGATCAAGACAAACTGTTTCATCATAGTTGCCATCTTTTGGAAAATAATCTTTGTATTTACGACAAAACTTTAGAATAGAATTATCGTTGTTTCCGATTAAGGCCAATTTAGATTTGATAAATGTTTCATTGCAATAAAATGCTCCATCTTTTGCATAATTACATCCAATTACACATTGCTCGATAAAGCATTGGCAAAAAGCAGGGTCTTTATTTTGATTTGTTGGATTGGGGCATTGTTTTGGAGGCGGATAATTTTGAATATTTTCACTGCTAGAAAATAAATTAAATTGAGCAGAGGCCGAATTAAAAGCTAAAGATAGAAAAAATCCTAAAATAAGAATTGAATTAAATTTTTTCATAAACTCCTTTTTATGTTTTAGATTAATTAAGTATTTATAGTTAAAAATATTAGCATAGGTAGCATCTTATTGGAATACTTAAGCAAGCCTTAAGGTTATTTGCTATAATTTACTATCTTAAAAACAATTTAAATTTGATGATGGCTGATCAATACGCGCTTAATTCATTGGAGATAATTAGAGCTCGCAATAATTTCTATATTAAGGGATATCGTAGTTTAAGTATCGCGATTTTTTATTCTTTATTGATCTGTTTGTTATTAGTAATCTTATTAATATATTTTTATTTTACTCAGGCAAAACCAGTTTATTTTGCTACTGGTGAACAATGTCAGTTAGTTCCAATGCTTCCTTTGTCTGAGCCATATGTTTCAGATAAAAAAATTGTTTCATGGTCTCGTGATGCGGTAGTTGATATTTTTGATTATAACTATAAAAATTATCAACTTAAGTTTAATGATGTACAAAAATATTTTACCCTAGATGGTTTTTCTGATTACAAAAATAACGTCCAGCAATCTGGTAATTTAAATACCCTTACTGCTAAAGGCATGTCTACAGTAGCAAAATTATTTGGAAATCCTATTTTACAAGAAAAAGGTACTGTTTTTGTTGATGGTGTTGCAACTTATTTATGGGTTGTGCAAGCAAATGCTTTATTAACTTATGAAAGTAGCTTAGCAAGTATTACTCAGTGTGCTAAAATTGTAATGAGAATATTTAGGACGACCCCTTTAATTAATCCACTAGGATTTGGGATAGGATCAATAATATCCGATACGGCGACTCCAAAGAAAAAACTAGATGGTACATGTGAATTTAGCTAAATGAATTTATGAAAAAACTTATTTTTTTTACAGCACTTATATTTTTTACTGTAACTACAACTAATATTTTTGCTGAAGTTAATACTGATGAAATAACATCACAAATTAAGTCATCATTGGATGAACAAGGTAAATCTAAAAATGAAGTTCCTATGTTGGTGCAGCAACCAACAAGTTCAACCAGTAGTGAAAAACTATTAGATGAAATGATTAGTCGTCAAGCTGAATTGCAGCAGCAAGCAGGAGTGCAGCCAGTACAAAATAATCAACCATCAGTTAGTAGAAAATTAACTCCAGAGGAATTAGCTGATTTGGTGGCAAAACAAGTTGCAAATTCTGGAGCTCCAACAGATGAAGCTTTCTTAAAAGCTTTGAAAGAAAGATTTCCATTATCATCTTCACAAATTAGAACCTTTAAGGAGCGTGCAGATATAGCTCAGTGGGATAATCAAGAGCAACTTACAGTTCCAAAGCCAGTTATTGGTACTATGACAGCAAATTTAGAGCCTGGCTCTATTCCATCAGTTATTAAAATTGCTAGTGGTTATGTTACTTCGTTAGTTTTTCTCGATGAGAGCGGCCAGCCGTGGCCAATTGCTGGTTATGCTGTTGGTGACAAAGATGCCTTTCAAATAAATTGGGATAATCGTAGTAATATTATGTTTATTCAAAGTAATAAAAAATATGCATCAACAAATTTAGTTTTGCAGATGGCGAACTTGAATATTCCTGTATTATTCACTGTGGTTGCCGATCAAAGCGAAGTTTTTTATCGTTTAGATTTACGTATTCCGCGCCAAGGACCTAATTCTGAAACCTCAGGTGTATTGTTAAGTAGTAATGCGTCTTTACCGCATGGTACTAATAATTTAACCATGACCAATTTATTAGATAATATACCACCGGCTAATTCTAAAAAATTATCAGTAGAAGGTGGTGAGGCCAGCGCTTGGCAATTAGATGATCATTTATTTTTACGTACTAAACTTACAGTATTATCGCCAAAATGGGGTGCTGTGGTTAGTAGTTCTGATGGTATGCATGTTTATGATATGCAATCAACACCAGTAGTCTTGGCATCACAAAATGGTAAGACTGTTCAACTTACAATGAAGGAGCAATAATCATGGGAGCTCTTAATAATTTGCGATCTTTGTTACAAGATGCCAAATTGCGTGCGGTTGTTGTATTAGTAGCAATAATTGCAGTTGCTGGATCATTTATTGGTTTTGTTCGTCTAAAAACTTCGGACTCTTCAGCAGGAGCTGGGCAGGAGCAAGGGCAAACATCGGTAACGACAGTTGGTACTAAAGATCTTACTTTTCAACCTGGTGTTAATATTAAAGATCCTCAATTAGAGCAAAAGATTAAAAATCAAGATATAAAAGGTGTTGAGCAAGCAGGTGGTCAATTGGGAGATTCATATGTCCCATCATTAGCAAGTCAAGTCCCGTCAGATTGTGCTGAAGAGTATCAAAAATTAAAAGCGGAGATGGATGCGCAAAAAGCAAAAAATCAAGAGCTTGCTAATAATTTAAATAAATTACAAAACGACATGCGTAATTCGGCAGCAAAATTAGCAGCTGAGCGTCAACAATTAAAAGATGCTATTGAAAAACTGCAAGCTGCAAGACAGCGTAATGCTTCATTAATGGCTAATAACTCCCAAGGAGCATCAATACCTGATGGAGCATTAAAAGTTAATGAACAACAAATATCTAATGCTTTAAATCAAATTTCACAGCAAGGTGGAGCTCTTGGTACTGTATTGCCAACTACAATGGAAGTTAAGGCTGGTAAATATGAAAACACCATTATTGATACTTCAAGTCTTGATGGTGCAACTGGTGATGATCAAGTGCCACCGGGATTATTGAATCAATTAAAAGCACAAGGACTAATTAATCCAGCATTATTAGCAGGACAAAAATCTTTGACTTACAACCAGCTTGATAAAATTATGAGTCAAAAGGTTATCGGTAAAGCTGGAGATATTTTAATTGGCACCATCGATAATACGGTAAACAGTGATACAACTTCAGTAGTTTTTGCACATATTACGCAAGGTCCATTATCTGGCTCTAAATTAATTGGTAGTTTCCAGCCAAACAGCGCTGATGACAAATTAATTTTAAACTTTAATACTATAAATATGCCAAAAGCAACACACACTTATGGATTTAATGGTGTTGCAATTGATCCTGATACTGCCGAAGCGGCACTTGCGACAAGTGTTGATCATCACTATTTGCTGCGCTATGGTACGTTTTTTGCAGCAACTTTCTTAGAAGGATTAACTGATGCATTAACGTTAGAAAAAGCAGGTTTCTTTGGCTCTGGAATTATTATTAATCCAACCAGTAATAATAATAGTAATTTTTCAACTAAGGACCAAATGGTTTATGCCCTAGGAAATGTAGGTAAAAAAGCAACACAGCAATTACAACCTGTATTTAATCGTAAACCAACTATTGTGGTTGAATCTGGTACTGCAGTTGGTATTTTATTAACCCAAGATGTAATTTTTGGTGAACCACCAAAGACAGCACAAAAAGGTGTTGAATTATTAGGAAATAACAATAAAGTTAATAAAGAAGCTGAAAAGAAAGCAAATAATTTGCAATCAACTACAGAAAGCTCTGCAGTTAAATTAGTTGAAAAAAACTTGCCATTTGTTCGCGATGATAATACAGGAGAATCTAATAATGGTTGATAAGGATAAAAACAAGCATGAAGTGGATCATCAAAATGAACATGATGATTTTAAATTTGATGAAGATGATTTTGATTTTGAACAAAACCATAATGAAAAGCATGATGAAAATCATAATGAAGAATTAAAAGATCCTGAAGAGCCAGCTCCTGAAGTTAGTAAAACTAATTTATTGCTTAATTTATTTATTATTTTATTAGTTTTATTTGGGTTATATAAAGTTTGGGGGTTATTTAGTGCTAAACGTACAACTGCCGCCCCACGCCAAACAGGTGTTAGAATTGTTCCGGATAAATTACAAAAAGTTACAGCACAACCTAATTTATCAGAAAATAATTTATTATCAGTTGATGATAATAATAGTAAATCTAATAAAGATACAGAAAGTACACAAGCTACACAAGACAGCTCTAAAATTATGCATCGTGTAATGGATGCAGGTCATAAAATGTTGTTGGGTAGCGCTCCAGAATCAGATGTTAATATTAAAAATCAAGTAAATTACCCGCCAAAGCCAATTAGTGCAGCTAATGTAAATAGTGCTGATAATATTAAAGAGCCTATAGTTATGCGTGAACGCAATTATACTGATGGTCAGGCTGCAGATGCTGATCGTGTAATTGATCTTCGCATTTCTAAAATAGAGCAAAAAATAGAAGATTTATCAAAATTATTAGTACAAGAAAAGATAGATATTAATGCAGTTAGAGCGAGCTCTGTTCCGGCTAGTGATCTTAAAAAAGTTTTAGAAGGCTTAAGTAAATATATTGTAAATGTTTCAAATACTGTTGATAGGCTTTCGCAAGATGTTAATAAGCAGAATATTAATATTATTAAATTACAAAGTGAAATTAAGTCTAATACTACTGTTTCAGGCAAAATAATCGTTGATGCTATTATCCCTGGGCGTGCTTGGTTACGTGATGGTAGTGGTCAATTATTAACTGTATCAGAAGGAGATGAGCTGCCAGGATATGGTCGTGTTATCGATATTGATGCGCGAGTTGGGCTAGTTAGAACAGAATTGAAGACTTTTCATGTAGATAATAGCTGATAGGTCATAGATTTTATTTGGTAAACTAAGCAAATGGATATATTAAAATATTTTGTCGACAATAGTTATGCGCCTATTATGGGGCTAATATTTGGCGTTATATATCTATTGGGTATGATATTTATTTTACGCTGTTTTTTAAAGCTAAAACATCTTGCTGATTTTAGAAATATGATGAGTGGCCAGCAAGAGGTTGGTAAATCAATAATTTTCTTTATTGTCGGACTTTTTCTCTTTTATACACCATGGCTGCTAAATCTATTAACTACTTCAATTTGGGCTAGTTCTGTACAAAATCCAGCCAGTGGAACCCCATTTTTTGCTGTGCTCGATAAAGTCGATTTAATCGCAAAAATATTGGGAATAATATCTTTTGTGCGAGGGTGGGTAATGCTTGCTAATCAAAATCCACAAGCGCAACAAGGAATTAGTAAGGCACTAACTCATATAATATCTGGGATTTTGTTGTATAATTTAAACGGAACTATTTATTTGTTACGTACAATGTTTGGTATTTAGATAAATAATAAAGGTGATATAGAATGTTAAAAAAAATAAATTTTAAAAGCTGGTTAAAAGCGCTAATTTTTTGTTCAGCACTTTGTGCTGTTAGTGCTTATGCAGATAATGGCGGTCAAACTGGTTTATCTGGTGCAGCTGATAAATTAACTGACGCTGTTGTTGGCTTTGTTAAATTAGTACTATCGATTGCTGAAATAGCTGGTTTTGCTTTTGGTATCGCTGGTATTATGAAATTTAAACAACATAAAGAAAATCCAGCACAAACAACTTTAAGTCAGCCAATAACTTTATTTTTAATTGGTGTTGCATTAATTTGGTTGCCAACATTAATGGGTGGTGGCGGAATTGTTGGTGGTCAGAATATCACTTCGTGCTTTAAAGATGGTAAATGGCAACAAAGTTGTCTAGATAATATCGGTGGCGGCTCTGGCAAATAATTTATTACCGTTACAAATTTCAATAAATCTCGAAGGGTGGTCGTTACGGCAAAGTCGTGACAACCATCCGGCGTTTAAAATGATAAAAAATAAGATATTATCACGTGATAATAATCATTGTCGTTTTTGTGACTATACTGGTCCTGATATTGGAATTGTAAATCTAAATGGTAATTATCACGATAATAAAACAAGCAATTTAGTTACAGCATGCTCTATGTGTACAAATTGCTTATTTATTGGCTCTTACCAGCAAGGTAATAAGGATTTTATTGATAAAATTATTTATTTACCCGAAATTAGCCAGGCGCGTGTAAATCAATTATTACGCGTATTATTTGTACGTATTCATCAAAAAGGTGATATGGGTGAAAATGCCCAAATTTTATATCGTTCTCTAAGATTTCGTTCACGTAAAGTTGATGAAATTTTTGGTGAAAATATTAGTGATGCAAATGCTTTTGCACAATTATCTTTCGATTCTCATATAGCTACACATCGTAATTTTTCAGAAGTTATGTCAAATTTACGGTTATTGCCATCGCGCAATACTTTTAGTAAAGAAGTACCTATTTGGCTTAATAAATATTCTAAAAAGCCATTGTAAAGCCTTAATAAAAAAAAATGCTATACTGATAAATAAATCTTAATTTTATTTATTATTAGCAAAATATATGAGCATTCTTGATCCTGTAATCGATGGAGTTGATTCAATACTAGAGTGGGTTGGTTCACTACTTAAACAAAATACCAGTGCATATTGTGCCTTAGAAACAGCTATAGATCAGCATACATTAGTAGCGCGTGATGGATCGCTAGTTTCAGTACTAAAAATTGATGGTGTAAAGTTTTTAGTCGGATCAAAAGAATTTGAGTTATTGCATGAAGGATTAACTTATGCAATTACTCCAATGTTAAAAAATCCTGGGCATTCACTGCAATTTGCTTTTAGTTATGATTTAGAAGGAATTAAAGAAGATATCGAATATTCGCTAGCGCCAGCGGTTGAAACTGCCAAACGTTTGCATTTAAATTTAGAAGATCTATTTCGTGAAAAGCATAGTTTTTTAAGTAAATATTGCGCACGTGAAGAGCTTTATTTAGTTTTATGGACGACACCATCGCAATTATCTGCACAGCAATTAAAAAATGCACGAAAAAAGCAAAATAAAAGAATAAAAGATGGCAAAATTCCGCCAATGAAAAGCGCTCAGGGATTAGTCTCTGGATTTGAAGAGCTGATTGAATCACACGCATCATTTTCACGATCTTTAGAAAGCGAACTCGATAAATTAGACATGACAATAGAGCGGTTAAATGTTCATACTGCCCTGCATGTAATTAGAACTAGTGTTGATCCTGATTTTACCAGTAAAGAATGGCAACCATATTTACCGGGAGATAGAATACCTCTTAGGGAATCTAATTATCGTAAAAAATCACAAAAACCATATACTGATAAAACACGCGATGTTTCAGAAATTATGTGGCCATCTTTGTCATCACAACTTATTCCGCGCGATGGTTTAAATTTAAATATGCGTCACTGTGAAATTGGCGATAAAATTTATGCGCCAGTTTACATCGATTTATTTCCTAAAAATATTAATACTTTTGCCAAATTATTTAGTCGTATTCACGCTGCTAAGATACCATGGCGCATTTCTTTTTCGGTCGAAAGCGGTGGTTTGCAAAGTAATTTATTTGCAATGAAAAGCACTATTGCGGCGATTATGAGTTTTACTAGCTCATATAATGCTTTAATTAGTGATTCTAAAGATTTTTTAGATTATATCGATGTTAATACAGATGATGCCGTAGTGAGGCTAAAGGTAGTACTGGCAACTTGGGTCGATAAATCTGAAGAGAATAAGCTTAAAACTTATGTAGCAGAATTAGTAAAAGCTGTGCAAGGTTGGGGGAATTGTGAAGTTGCAGAAGTTTCTGGTGATCCTTTTGGTGCAACTGTTGCAAGTTGTGTGGGATTAACTATGGATAGTCCGGCAACACCGTCACTTGCGCCAATGTCAGATGTTTTGGCAATGTTGCCAATTGCACGTCCAGCATCACCTTGGAAGCAAGGAGCTATGTTACTGCGCTCACCAGATGGAAAATTATGGCCATACCAACCAGGATCAAGCATGCAGACTACGTGGATTGATTTAATCTACGCGCGTCCCGGCTCTGGTAAATCAGTTTTATCTAATGCAATAAATTTGGCGTTATGTTTATTGCCAGGTATTGAGCGTTTACCGCGTATTGCAATAGTTGATATTGGCCCATCAAGTAGTGGGTTAATTTCTTTATTAAAAGAAGCATTACCAAAAAATAAAAAGCATTTAGTAGCATATCATCGCATGCGTATGACTCGTGATTTTGCGATAAATCCTTTTGACACTCAGCTTGGGGCAAGACATCCAACACCGCAAGAGCGTAGTTTTTTGGTTAATTTTTTAACTCTACTGGCAACACCGCTGGGCTCAGAATATTCATATGACGGTATGAATGATATGGTAGGTTTGGTTGTTGATGAATTGTATAAACATTTTTCTGATCTGGAAAATCCTAATAAATATACTGCTGAAGTTGATAATGAGGTAGATGCTAAATTATTAGAGCTTAATTTTCATCCTGATGCTAATGCAACATGGTGGGAAATTACAGATTTATTATTTAAAAATAGCTTTATTCATGAGGCAACATTAGCGCAACGCTATGCTATGCCATTGCTTGCTGATGCTACTTCAATTTGTCGTACACCGGCGATAGCTGATTTATTTGGCAAGGTCACAACGCCAACACAAGAAAGTTTGGTTGAGGCTTTTTCACGCATGATTTCCAGTGCTATTCGAGAATATCCGGTTTTATCACAAATTACACGCTTTGATTTGGGTGAGGCACGTGTTGTATCTTTTGATTTAGATGAAGTCGCAAAAACTGGTGGTGAGGCTGCCGATAGACAGACAGCTGTGATGTATATGCTTTCGCGTTATGTCTTAGCACGCCATTATTATTTTACTAATGAAAATTTAGCAGATATGCCGCAAATGTATCAAGATTATCATCGGGCACGAATTCAGGAAATTCGCGATGATCCAAAGCGTCTGGTTTATGATGAATTTCATCGTACTGCAAAAGCGCGTGCTGTGCGTGATCAAGTTGTGGTTGATATGCGCGAAGGTCGTAAATGGAAAGTGGAAGTAGCGCTATTATCACAATCATTAGATGACTTTGATGAAGTTATGGTGGAATTTGCTACTAGTATTTTTATTATGGATGCAGGACCAATGCAGACTATCAATAAAGCCTCTAAAATATTTGGTTTATCTGAAGCAGAAACTCAGTCACTTCGCACACGTGTGCATGGTCCTCGCGCCGGTGGTGGTACTTTTTTAGCGCAGTTTGCAACTAAAAACGGGTTGAACACCCAATTGATTACTAACACACTGGGCCCAATAGAATTATGGGCATTTAGTACTACAGCAGAAGATACTCGAGTGAGAAACGAACTTTATGAGCGTCTTGGACCAGAGGCTGCCCGTAAAATATTAGCGCAGATGTATCCATCTGGCACAGTAACAAATATAATTGAGCATCGATTATCATTATTACGTGATACAGGTGAGCTTGAGAATGATTCTAGCAAAAGTATAATTAAAGAGATTATCGAAGAATTAGTTAGTGAATATCATCATAATCCAGCGTTTAATAAATAAATATAAAGGCTACTAATGTTTTATAAATTTAAAAAATTATTTTTTATAGCGATATTTTTGGCAGTTCCAGAATTTTCTTTTGCAGTTTCTGGATGTTTCATTGGCATGTATGTCAAATTCGATGCTTTTAAATGCGATTCTTTACAGTGCAATGCTAGTGAAAAAAGATTTATTCCTCTTGGTGAATATAAAGATCCGCTAATTAAATCTTTTGTTGAATATAATCAAAATGTTGACATAGTTACAAAAGATCAGGATTTATATATCAATAAGAATTTAACTTACGAAGAGCATTTGAATATAAACTCTCGTGATTATTATACAATTGGTGATATTAGAAATTTATACCCGGGTTATTTAATAGCCGAAGTAAATTTTTATTACTTTAATCATAATAAAAAAGCGATTGAAGTTAACTTAATTGATCCAACAGACGGTATGACAATATTTTTTCATCGCATTAGCAGTTATAGTAAGAATATAAAGGGCAGTTTTTTTGATGCAATAGCGAAAAATATAGCTCACGCAAGTAAAGACTATATTTGCCGCGACGATGAAGAAGATAAGAAAATATATAAAAAATCAGATGGTTATAGCTTGGAAAAATAATTTATGAAGAATATTAAAATTAAAATTATAGTTAAATTTATAAAAGTATTTTTTTTAATTTTTATTATTAATACAGCATTTGCTAATGACTATGATGTATATAATCGAAAAGAATTTTTAAAAAGTGAATTTATTAATAAATATCTAGGCGAAGCGCAAATACGAGTTATTACAGATGACCATGCGCTAACTTTAGTTTTACCGTCAGATATGTATGTAAACCCAGATATGTCAGTAAATCTAAAACAATGTAAGGTACTAGATTTTATTGCCAAATTATTAAAAGAAGTTGATTTTGCTAATGACAATGATGTTACTCAAGTTATAGAAGTAAATGGACACAGTGATGATATTGGGTATCCAGCAGATCAAGAAAAAAGAACTTATTTACAGGCTAAAGTCATTGCTGATTATTTGGTGGCGCGCGGCGTGCAACCAAGTAAAATTGTAAAATTAGCAGGAGAGGGTAGTCGCTATCCGCTTGCTAAAAATAAAAATTTGGTGAGTCGTTATATGAATCGCCGAGTTGAGATAAGTATAATATTTTAGGATTAAAAAAATCATGGATGAAAAAAAATACTTTGGCTTAGGCCTAAGGGATCTGCATTATCAAGAAATTGCAAAAAAATTACCAACAGAAATTGATTGGTTCGAAATAGTTAGTGAAAACTATATGATCTCAGGCGGTGTGCCGTTGTATTATCTGGGAAAAATTAAAGAGCGCTATCCAATAGCTATGCACGGCGTTTCTATGTCATTAGGCGGCACTGATCCTCTCAATGGCGAATATTTAAAAAAATTAAAAAATTTGGTTTCATGGGTTAAGCCGATGTGGGTTTCTGAGCATTTGTGTTGGACAGGTGTTAGAGGAATTAATACTCATGATTTGTTGCCATTGCCATATACAGAAGAGGCTTTAAAACATGTTGTGGCGCGTATTTCACGCGTGCAAGAATATTTGGGCCAACGTTTAGTCATTGAAAATTTATCGAGTTATATTAGCTATAATATTTCAGAAATGACTGAATGGGATTTTTTTGCGGAAGTTGCAAAAAGAGCAGATTGTTATCTATTGCTTGACATAAATAATGTTTTTGTTAGTAGCATTAACCATGATTTTGATCCGAAAATTTATATAGATGCATTGCCAAGCGCAAGAATTAAGCAATATCATTTAGCTGGATATACGCAGCTTGAGCATCAAATTATAGATACTCACGATGCCCCAGTTTCTAAAGAGGTGTGGGATTTATATCGTTATACGCTAAATAAACATGGAATTAGACATGTTTTAATTGAGCGTGATGATCAAATACCAAGTCTAAATGAGCTTATATATGAGCTAAATATTGCTAAAGAATTGTCATTCCCGTGTAGACGGGAAGCTAGTGTATAAGGGATGGATTCCCGCCTGCGCGGGAATGACGGCTTCAAGGGGAATAAATGGCGGTTCAAGGAGGATAAATGTTATTGCAAGAAATACAGGGTAAATTTTTAGATTTTCTATTAACTAAAGATCATTCAATAGATAAATACATTGCTCGCTCAGAAAAAAATACCGAGCAAGAGCGATTAATATCTTATTATAATTCTTATTATTTACGCCTAATGGAAGTACTAAGATCTACTTTCGAATATACCGCTGAATTTTTAGGGGATGACTTTGAAAATGTAGCTATGATGTATATTAAAAATAACCCTTCAAAAAGTTACTCATTGGATCATTTTGGAGAAAATTTTTCTGAGTTATTAGATGATTTGGAGTTGGAAAACGATTATTTAGCTGATTTGGCAGATTTTGAGTGGTGCTTGGAGCAGATAGTTCTTTCTGCTACAGGAAGTTTAATGACAACAAATGACTTACTTGTTCTTGATTCGGAAAAATTACTAGACACGGTTTTTCAATTTAATGAAAGCATAGAAATAATAATAAGCAATTACAATTTAAGTGATTTTTATCAAAAAATAGATGATGAAGATAGTCTTGAAGATTGTGATATAGAATTTTCAGAAGAAAAACAAGTGCATATTTTATGGCGTAAAGGGTTATCTAGTATGTATAAAGCTTTATCTACCGAAGAGGAGCTTTTGTTTAAGCTAATTTATGATGAAAATAGTTTTGTTGAATGCTGTGAAATTTTATCTGATAATTTTGATACTGAAGACGTGGCTGCAGAATTTGTAAGTAATACTTTATCAGAATGGGTTGAAGAAGGATTATTTATAAAAAATAGGTAAAAATATAGCGTTTTTATAATAAAAATTTTGTATTTATTTTTATTTTACGCTAATCTTTACTTGTAGATTAGAAGTTTTGTCTTAAATCTTGTTAAACAAAATGGAGAAAGGAAATGGCGAAAGCTAAAAAAGCCGCTAAAAAACCGGCAAAAAAAACAGTAGCTAAAAAAGCTGTGAAAAAACCAGCTGCTCGTAAAACAGCTGCAAAAAAACCAGCTGCAAAAAAACCAGCTGCTCGTAAAGTTACAGCTAAGAAAGCAGCAAGTGCACCAGCTAAAGTTGCTAGTACACCGTTAAAAACAAAACAAACTCAAGCACAAATTTTAGCTGACATCGCAGCTAATGCTGGAGTAGATAGAAAACAAGCAAAAGCTGTTTTAGAAGCTTTGAAATTACAAGCAAAAAGACACTTAGGACGTAATGGATCTGGTGAAATGATGATTCCAGGTCTGGGTGTAAAACTTAAAACAGTTAAAAAACCTGCACGTAAAGCACGTAAAGGTATTAACCCATTTACTGGCGAAGAAATGATGTTTAAAGCAAAACCAGCTAGTAAAAGCGTAAGAGCAAGTGCTCTAAAAGCTTTGAAAGAAATGGCTAGTTAGAAAAAAACCCCTCTGTCGGCTGCGCCGACATCTCCCCTTTACAAAAGGGGAGATAGAGCGCCCCCTTATTAAAGGGGGCAGCGCCGAAGGCGAGGGGGTTTTTTATAACAAAATTCGCGGGGGCTACTTCGAAGAAATATACTTTTCCCTTCTCACATTCCGTGCATTAAATCCTTTTTCAATTAATAAATTATAACTATCGTCAATCATATTAGGATTGCCGCATAAATATATAATGTCATTTTCTGGATTTAATGTTAATTGGTTTAACCCATCTTGCACATGTCCGTGTTGCGCATATAGATCATCTTTTATTTCCTCGCGGCTATAAAAAGGCATAAATTTGATGTGAGAATTATTTTCAGCAGCTTTAATAAAATCATCAGCGTAAATGCACATTTCTTGATTTTTAACACCAAAAATAATTACTACTTCAGTATTTTTTAATTCACATAATTCGGCAAGCATAGAGCGATATGGGGTTACGCCTGTTCCAGTTGCAGCTAAAATATAGCGCTTTGGCTGCTCTGGTAATAATACTAATTTACCAGCAGGTCCAGAAACTGATACCTCGTCACCAATTTTGGCATTAAACAAAAATTCACTAGCAACGCCATCAGGTATGTAAGAAATAGCAAAGTCTAGTTTTTTTGGTGTTTTTGGTGAAGATGCGATGCTATAACTTCTTTTATATGTTTTTTCTTCAGTATCAATATGCAAGCTAATAAATTGCCCGGCAATAAAATTAAAATTTTCTGAGGGCTCTAATGATAACTGCCTGTTTCCAGGGGCGATTTCATGATTTTCAACTATCTTCATAGTCTGGGTTGCAATGGCCATAATATTGAATTTAAGGTTGTAAAATGGTTTAATATTACAGAATTTTATCTTAAAACCATAACAAAATCCATTCTATCTATGTTTCAAAATTTAAGTGATCGCATTTTAGGCTCTATTAATAAAATATCGGGCAAGGGCCGCATTAGCGAAAAAAATATTAAAGATACGGTACGTGAAGTCGAAAAGTCTTTATTAGAAGCGGATGTCGCTTTACCGGTCGTTAAGAAATTTATTATGAACGTGCGGCAAAAAGCTATTGGCCAGAACGTTATGAAAAGCTTAACTCCAGGACAAGAGCTAATTCGCATTGTGCAAAAGCAGCTAGTCACTGTTATGGGGAATGAAAATGTAGAGCTGAATTTGCGTGCACAACCGCCGGTGGTTATTTTAATGGCTGGTTTACAGGGCTCTGGTAAAACTACTACCACGGGAAAATTAGCGCGATTATTAAAAAATAAGCATAAGAAAAAAGTTATGGTGGTAAGTACCGATATTTATCGCCCAGCAGCTATTGAGCAGCTACAAACACTATCACGTGAAATAGATGTTGAGTTTTTTCCAAGTACACCAGATCAAAAACCTGTTGATATAGTTAAAAATGCTAAAAATGCAGCAAAGACTCAAGTGTGTGATGTGCTAATTGTCGATACAGCAGGGCGTTTGCATGTTGATGATGACATGATGACAGAAATAAAAGAGCTGCATAAAATATCTGAGCCAACGGAAACCTTATTTGTGGTTGATAGCATGACAGGGCAAGATGCAGCAATTACAGCGAAAGAATTTCATGATGCCGTGCCGTTAACTGGTGTTATTTTAACTAAACTTGACGGTGATTCACGTGGCGGTGCTGCACTTTCAATTACACAAATTACTGAAGTACCAATTAAATTTATTGGTCTTGGTGAAAAATCTGATGCGCTGCAAGCTTTTCATCCTGATCGAATTGCATCGCGTATTTTAGGCATGGGAGATGTTTTATCGCTTATTGAGCAGGTCGAAGAAAATGTTGATCGCGAAAAAGCCGAGAAGATGGCTAAGAAATTAAAAAAAGGTAATTTTGATTTCAATGATTTTCGTGATCAGTTAGCACAAATGAAAAATATGGGTGGTATTGGCGCGATTATCGATAAATTACCAGGCATGTCGGCAGTATCCGAGCAAGTAAAAGCTGCAGCTGATGAAGATATGTTTAAAGGAGTTGAAGCTATTATTAATTCTATGACGATATCTGAGCGTCGTGATCCTGAACTTATGAGCCCATCACGTAAAAAACGTATTTCTATGGGGGCAGGGCGCGATATTCAAGAAGTTAATAAGTTTCTTAAGCAATTTAAGATGATGCAAAAAATGGTTAAGAAAATGTCTAAAAAAGGCGGCATGCGTAAAATGATGTCGATGATGAAAGGCATGCAAGGTGGAGCAGGCGGAATGCCGCCGGGTATCTCACATTAATCGTTAATATTCTATTCATGATAAATATCTATAATTATCATGAATTATCAAATATGGTATTAATATGCAAAATAACATGGTTTTTGAGTACGATAATATAAATTTATATTTTACTTTTTCAGTAGAAAATTCGGAAATTAATCTAAATAAATTTCGTTTATTAAAAAATTCATTAATACAGCTAGATTGTATAGAAAGGGGATATGCGTTGCGTGCAATGGGGGCGAAAAATAGTGCTTTGCTTTCTCGTTATAATTATCATCAAGAAGATTCAACTCTAGATAAAGCATTTGAAATTATAGCAGCAATTTCATTGATAATAAGTCTTTTATCACTTGTTGCATTAGCGACAGCCGCTTTGTTTAGTTCTGCAGGAGCCATTATACCTGCCGCAGTATTTATATCTTTTATAACAATAGGATCTGTTTCGTCATTTGGATCCATGTTATCATATATTTTTTTGCTTGCTTTAAAATTTATGGATGAAAAAAAAGTTAATCGTTATTTAAATTCACCGGAAGTGGTAGGCCATAATAAAACGGTAAAAAGTGACATTGAAAAATATAAACAAGACACTAAAAAGTTACCAGAAGAATCAGTTGAGCATATTATTGAAAAAGCTGGACCAAGGCTTGTAGGAATATTTGCTCGTTTAAAGAGTGAAGATGATTATTTTCGAGGCTGTGCTATATTGGAAACACAGAGATCGCCTGCAGAAGTTGTGAGGGCAGGTATGAATATTCAAGAAGGGTTTCCTGTTGGTGAAGGTGCTCCTGCGAAAAATCCCGCTTTGGGGTAGGCGCACGCAGTGCGGCGGGAGATATTCTCTAAAACTACTCCCGCCCAACAATTAAATTTAAAACATACTCAGGATTATCAGTATTTTTTATCTTTTCTTGTACTTCTTTATCATCCAAAATTTTAAGCAGTTTTGCTAAAACTAAAGAATGCTGCTCTTTTTCATCCGGCGGGGTTATTAAAGAAGCTGCTAACCAAATTGGCTGCTCATCAAAGGCATCGTAATCAATGGGTTTGCGTAAGCGTACAATAAATATAACTCCACCTGGGATATCTTCAATTTGAGTATGCGGAAGAGCAACTCCGTTTCCAATATCAGTATTACCTAGCTTTTCGCGAGATATTAGATTTCCAAAAAGAGTTTTTTTATCGACTTCGGGATAAATATTATTGCACCAGTCAGATATAGCATAAAAAAGTGATTTTTTACTTTTTATATCTTGATCTAATAAAATTCTATCCGTAGAAATAAGATCCTTTATTTTCATGAATATTTTTTTATATTTTATTCGTGCTTGTCTTTATATTTTAGAGCTTGGTTATCAAGATTTTTGAACATATTGGTAATCGCTGTATATAAATCATGACTTATATCATGAGCAACTAATTCTTTATGGTTTTTAACTCTTAATATCCCTTCTGCACGTTTATTTTCTTTTTCTTTATAACCTTCTACAGTTAAAATAACGTGCAAGCTCATAGCCCATTTATCAGCATGTTTTTTAAGCTTTTCAGCTTTTTCCATAACATGAGCGTGTATTGCTTCAGTAACTTCCGTATTATGGCCAGTGATCTCAATATTCATAATGATATAAAATTAGTTAAACACTAAAAATTATATAACAAAATCTGCGCCAAGGTAAATATCCTGTACTTGCTTGTTAGATATTATTTCACGCGCTCCACCTTCTGCTAATACCACTCCGTCATTAATAATATAGCTGTGATCACAAATTGATAATAGATCACGAACATTGTGATCAGTAATTAATACGCCAATGCCTTTATTTCTAATCATAGTTACGATATTCTTAACGTCTTTAATTGCTAATGGATCAATACCTGCTAGTGGCTCATCTAGCAAAATAAATTCAGGATTTGCAGCAAGAGTTCTCGCAATTTCTGTTCTTCTTCGCTCACCGCCAGATAAACTAATTCCCATGGAATTAGCAATATGAGAAATATTAAATTCTTCTAATAACTCATCTAACTTTTGTAATCTTTCTTTTTTAGATATCTTTTGGGTTTCAAGTATCGCTAAAATATTATCTTTGACTGATAAGCGACGGAAAATAGAAGGCTCTTGTGGTAAATAACCAATACCTAGTTTAGAGCGTTTATGTAATGGTAAATTAGTTATATCATGTTGATTAAGATAAATTTTGCCTTTATCAGACTTTGTTAGACCTAAAATAATATAAAAGAGAGTTGTTTTACCAGCCCCGTTTGGCCCCAGCAGCCCAGTTATTTCACCAGAATTAACTGTAATTGATACATTACGTAATATTTTGCGGGAGCCATAAGATTTTTCAATTTTTTGGACTAAAATTTTTTTCATTTATATTTTCGCTGTCTGGTTTAAACAATATCGTAACTCGAGAATTTTTTTTATCCTTATTACTTATTTTTCCATCGGTAGAATTATAAAAAATATAATTAGATGTCATTTGGTCATCATTTTTTTTAATAATAGCATTATTTTTTAAAATTATATTTGTACTTACTGGGTTGTATTCAATGATTTGTGCTTGTGCATTAATTTTATCGTGAGATTTTAAGTTGTCACTATAATATTTTGCCGGATTACCATAAAAAATAACTTTCTCAAGTTGATTGTCTTTTGTGAAAAAATTAACCATTTTATCTGCAGTTATTTTTGTATTATTTTTTACGTCATTTTTTGTTGCAATAATGTTGCCGTGATATTCTGCTCGATTTTTTTTCCGGTTAAATATTGCGCTATCTGATTTTATGTGTGTATCGTTGATGTATATATTTACTTGATTTTGTGAGATAAACAATTCTTCATGGGTATTGTATTTTGCTTTTGATGTTAATAACTTAAAATTATTTTCCTTATTATCTTGCGATACAATAACATTTTCAAGTAACTCAATTTCCTCTCCTTTAGAGATGGCTTCATCAGATTTTATTTTAGTTGGAGGTTTTGATGCATCAGAATTGTAATATTCCATTGTGAAATCATAAAACAAAACTTTATTGTTTTTTTTATCATATACACTTTTTCGACTAGAAAGACTAGATAATACTTTTCCCTGATTATTTAATTGAATCAAATTACCGTCATTAATTGACCATAAAATATCTGCTGAATTTCTGTTAGTAATTTTATGTGGGTTTACTATGACAAAAATTATGGTAGCAAGTACAAATAAACCTAGTGTTATTACAATTTTGCTTTTTATTAGCATGTTGTTTATACAATTAAATTTTGGGCAAATAGGATTATGTCACATAATTCTCTAACTGCACCGTATCCACCGTTTTTATTAGTTATTAAATCCGCGTATTGCTTAATTAAATCAGTGCTATCTGCAACTGTAACGCCAAGACCTGCTTTTTTTATCACCTCAAGATCTGGTAAATCATCTCCTATATAGCAGATTTCTTCATCAGTAAGATTATATTTGTCTTGTAATTTTTTATAGTCTAATATTTTGTTACTGCTATTTTGAAAAATATCTTCATCTTTTATTCCTAGTTCTTTTCCACGTTTTAGGATTATTGATGATGATCGTCCAGTGATAAGTGCAAATTTTATATTATTTTTTAAGACTAATCTGATTCCCACTCCATCTTTTGTATAAAAAGATTTTAGCTCTTCAAATCCTCCATTGGCATTAGGTATAAAATAAATTTTACCATCTGTTAATACGCCATCTACATCAGCAATTATTAATTTTATTTTTTCTGCTTTTTTTATTATGGTTTTATCTATATTCATATTATCTTAGCCTGCATTAAAGTGTGTAAATTTAATATCCCACATAATTTATTATCATTATTTACTATTGGTAGAGCATTAATTTTATATTTTTTTATTAAATTAATTGCGTCTTTAGCTGGCTGATCTTGGTTGGCAGTTATAAATTCAGCGTTCATTATTTCTGCTATTTTTGTTTTATTAAAATCAATATTATTATTTATGCATCGCCTGATATCTCCATCAGTAAAAACTCCTAAAATATTTTGATTTTTATCAGTAATAATCAAAATCCCTAAGCTTTTTTTTGTGATCATAATCAAAGCTTCTTTTAAGCTTATATTTTCATCTATAGATGGAATGTAATGATCATTTAGCATTATGTCAGATATTTTTAAGACTAAACTGCGTCCAAGACTCCCGCCAGGATGGCTAAAAGCAAAATCTGTTTCCTGAAAATTTTTGGCTTGTGCAATACTAACAGCTAAAGCATCTCCTAGAGCTAAAGTAACAGTTGTACTAGTTGTTGGTGCTAATTTTAAATGACAAGCTTCCTCTTTGATATTTATATTTAAAACAATATCCGACTTTTGGGCGATTAAGGAACTGGTATTGCCAGTTATAGTAATAATCGGGACATTTAATTTTTTAAGACTTGGAATTAAAAATAAAATTTCATCACTATTGCCAGAATAGGATATTAAAATAACAACATCTTTTTTATCAATTATTCCAAGATCACCGTGACATGCTTCTGCTGGGTGTAAAAAAAAAGAAGATGTTCCAGTGCTTGCCATGGTAGCAGCTATTTTACGAGCAATATGACCAGATTTTCCAATGCCAGAAACTACAACTTTACCTTGGCAATTTAATAAAGTATCGCAGGCTTGAGTAAAATTATGATCTAATTTATGTGCTAAATTATTTAAGGCTAAACTTTCTTTTAATATTACACTTTTACCAATATCTAAATAATTTTCTATTACACATTCCATATCAAAATTCCTAAATATGTTATATAAGTTATAAGTAAAATTAGTCCTTCGAATCTAGTTATTTTATTTTCGATTACTCCAGAAAAATTAATCGAGGTCAATATTAGCATAAGAGATAATACTATCATTGTACTAAGATCGCGATAAATAATTGTGGGATTTATTTTTGCGGGAGCCAAAATGGCCGGTGCGAGCATAACTAATAATAAATTAAAAATATTTGAACCAACAATATTTCCTATCGCAATATCATCTTCTTTTTTTAATATGCTGATGATTGAAGTTGCAAGTTCAGGAGCACTACTACCAATTGCTAAAATAGTTAACCCAATTATTTCATCACTTATATTAAAAGTTCTAGCTATCTCGATAGAATAATGTACTAATTTATCACCAGATATAGGCATTAAAATTATTCCAATAATAAAAATCAGAAAAGATTTTAAAATATTAATATGTTTAAAATTTAATTCTTTGTTAAATTCTTGTTTGATAATATCCGATTTGTAATTTTTTTTATTTTTTAGTGCTCTAATAATTACCCAGGAAAAAAATAGTACAAATCCAATTGCTAAAATTATTCCATCTAATTTGCTTAAATGAAAATCAATAATTAGCAATGAAAATAAAATAGTTGCGGCCATCATTATTGGCAACTCACGCGATACAGTTGATGATTTAATAGATATTGGTTTTATTAAAGCAGTTAATCCAACTATTAAACCAATGTTAGCTATATTTGATCCAATTACATTACCTAGCGCTAAAGCGGTAGAATTCTTTAATGCTGCAAATATTGAAATTATTAACTCAGGCAGCGATGTCCCTAAGGCTACAATAGTTAGCCCTATGATTAAAGAAGGAATTTTAAAATATTTTGCAATATAAATAGCTCCTGTAACGCATAAATTTGCAGAAAATAATAATGCTGCTAGGCTAATTAATAGCAGTAAAAAATTAGTAGTCATAATAATCAATTTTATTTTTACTTTGATAAAGATCTTATTAGTAATTATAATCTAACATATTTTTTATATTATAAATTGGCAGAAATTTTAATGGATAAATTATTAATATCGGGCGGTAAGAAGTTAAGTGGTGAAATAAATATTTCAGGCGCAAAAAATTCTGTGTTACCTATTCTTATGGGGGCACTATTAAGTGATGAAATTGTTAAAATTAATAATGTGCCACATTTAGAAGATGTAACTACTACTTTGCGAGTATTAGCGAATTTGGGCGCCAAAATTTCTTTAGAAAATGAATTATCTATTACTATAGACTGCTCAACTGTTAAAAATTTAACAGCTCCTTATGACTTAGTTAAACAAATGCGATCTTCTATATTAGTTTTAGGGCCGCTATTAGCAAAATACGGTAAAGCAAATGTTTCTCTTCCTGGTGGTTGTGCAATTGGTTTGCGTCCTGTTGATATGCATATTGCTGCAATGAATGCCTTAGGGGCAGAAGTAGAGTTAAAAAATGGTTATATTGAAGCATCAGCCCCCAATGGTTTAAAGGGAGGTAATTTTTTATTTAATAAGATTTCAGTAACAGCTACAGAAAATATTATTTTAGCTGCGACATTAGCAGAAGGTGAAACTTTAATTGAAAATGCTGCCTGTGAGCCTGAAGTCATAGACCTGGCAAACTTTTGCAACGCTATGGGTGCAAAAATTGAAGGAGCTGGAACTCCTGAAATTAGAATATCTGGTGTGAAAAAATTATCAGGTTGCACACATAAAATAATCCCAGACAGAATTGAAACGGGGACTTATTTAGTTGCTGCAGCTATTACTGGTGGTAAAGTTAAAATTAAAAAAACTGATCCAACTTTGTTAACAGCAGTAATTGATAAGTTAAAAGAAACTGGTGCCGAAATAGAGTGTGGAGATGATTGGATTAGTATTGATTGCCAAAATAAAAAATTAAAGGCAGTTGATATCACAACTTGTGAATATCCAGGATTTCCAACAGACATGCAAGCACAATTCACAGCATTAAATTGTGTACTAGAAGGAAAATCAGAAATTATTGAAAACATTTTTGAAAATAGGTTGCTTCATGTTGCTGAGTTACAGCGTATGGGGGCCAAAATGACCACGCAAGGCAATACAGTTATTTGCGAAGGCGGATCAAAACTAAAAGCTGCTCCAGTTATGGCAACTGATTTGCGCGCATCAGCAAGTTTATTACTTGCAGCTTTAGCGGCAGATGGTACGACTATTATTGACAGAATTTATCATATTGATCGTGGTTATGAATTTTTGGAAGAAAAACTTGGTTATTTGGGAGCTAGTATTAAAAGGGTTCGTGAAGTTAGCTTAGCATAAGATCTAATAAGGCCATTCTAACAGCAACACCCATAGTTACTTGCGATAAAATAACAGCTTGTTTGCTATCTGCAAGTTCACTTGAAATTTCCACTCCGCGATTAATTGGCCCTGGGTGCATGATTATGGCATCTGATTTTGCTGATTTAATATCATCTAAGGTTAGACCATAATGGTTAAAATAATCATCAAAGTTTGGAATACTAGCTTTTTCCATCCGCTCTTTTTGAATACGTAACAGCATAATCACATCCGTATTTTTTAAATAATCTCCCTTTTGTAAAGGGGGCAGACCGGCAGAGTCGGACGGAGGATTTTGTATTGGATCAACAAGATTAATATTCTTTACACCCAAAGTCTTAAGAGCAGCAAGATCAGAATTAGCAACACGCGAATTCTTAATATCACCAATCATAGTTATATTTAAATCTTCAAAATTTTTCTTATAATGCTTTATAGTTAGCATATCTAGTAAGGCTTGAGTTGGGTGCTGATTAGTGCCATCACCAGCGTTAATAATGCAGGCTTTATCTTGAATATGCTCAGCAATAAATTTTGGGATATTGTTTTCTTGATGCCGAATAATAAATAAATCAACGCCCATTGCGATAAGAGTATTAACCGTATCTAAAATACTCTCGCCTTTGGTAAGAGATGATGATGCTAAATCTAAGTTAATAACATCAGCGCCTAAGTTCTTAGCTGCAATTTCAAAGCTAACGCGAGTGCGAGTGCTTGGCTCGAAGAATAGATTGGCGATTATTTTGTTTTTAAGAGTATTATTTTTCTGTACTTCTAGATTCCCGCCTGCGCGGGAATGACGGTCCTGTATGTTGGAATGACGTAGATATTTTTCTGCCTGATTTAATATATTAAGTATATTATTTTTATCTAAATTATTTATATCTATAAGATTTTTCATATTTTTAATTTTTATACTACGTCATTCCAACATACAGGGCCGTCATTCCAACATACAGGGCCGTCATTCCCGCGCAGGCGGGAATCCAGAATCAAACCAAGATTTTATAATTAATTCTGCTGCAATATGATCAACATTTGCGCGATTCTTTATTAATTTAGGATTATGCTCTTCGGCATGCCAATAAGCAGCTCTTGTTGATAATCGTTCATCGATTAGTTCAATATCAATATCGAAATCATTTTTTAATTTATTGGCAAACTCTCGGGCTTTTTCTGAAATTTTTTGCTCGGTGCCATCCATATTTAGTGGTAAGCCAACCAAAATTTTACCAGGGCGCCATTCAGATATTAGCTTTTTTATTTCATAATCTAAATTTTGATTATTAGAGATGATAGTAAGTGGTTTACTAGAAAAAGTACTGGTTTCGCCAACAGCAACACCAATCTTTTTTGTGCCAAAGTCAAAAGCTAGAACAGTAATTTCTTTTATATCGCTCATTTTGCTGGAGGCAAATAAAATTTTTCTCCTATTCTATTCCAGCGGATATTAGTCCAGCTATCCGGGGCCCAGCTAAATAATACAAATAAGGCTTTTGCGTCAATATTGTTTTGTGGAACAAAGCCCCAAAAACGACTGTCATCACTATTATCGCGATTATCACCCATCATAAAGTATTTGCCTTCAGGTACAACTAAATCAGTGAAATCAGATGATATAAAAAATTCAGTATCAGTTTTAGTGAAAATTTTATGTTCAACGCCAAGTAAATTTTCAGCATAAATATTCATTAGACTGGTATTGCCTGTTTCATCTAGATATTTTTCTTGTCCTAAATATTTATAATTTAATTTCTGACCGTTAATAGTTAATTTTTTATCATGATAACTAATTTTATCGCCAGGTATGCCAATAAGACGTTTAATTAACCAAGTGTGATTATCTACGGGAGTTTTGAAAACAACTATGTCACCGCGTTTAGGGTTATGATTTTTATAAATAATATCTTCCCAGACCGGTAGTTTAACTCCATAATCAAATTTATTAGTTAAAATAAAATCGCCAGGTAAAACGGTCGGGGCTAATGAACTAGTTGGTACTCTAAAAGGCTCATATAAAAAAGAACGTAATATAAATACGAATAATAAAACTCCAAAAAAAGATTTACTATATTCAACTAAAATAGGATCTTCAGGTGTTTCTAACTTATTTGTTTTGTATTTTTTATAGCAATATACTTTGTCTATTAATGAAATTAATCCAGTGACAACAGTTGCAGTTAATAAAATAAATGGAAAATCAAAATTCATAATAAAAAAATTAATAGTTAAATTTTATATGCGAGAGCGTAAATCTGTAATACTTCTTTCTTAGTATAAAACCACTCACTTGCTCCCATACTTTGAATTACAACTGCATTAGCACCAATATTAGCACTATTTTCAGTTATTAATTTTAAAGCTTTTCTTTGTACTTCTTGTTTTGAGAGCTTCTCATCAATAGGATACTTTATAGATATTCGCGCCAATAAGGTTTTAGCCCAAAGCGGAGAAATTTCAGGATATACAGCAACATCATCACTGTTAATTGCTGGTAAATATTTAGTTTGCGGTAATAGCATTATGGTTGGTTTAATTGCTATTTTAGGCTTAATTAAGTAAAGAGAGCTTATGGTAATTAGTAGAACAACCCAAGCTATAATATTGCGATTGTAGTCGTATTTCATACAGTTATGATATCTCAAATTAGAAAATTATACTATATTGACCTATAATTAAATATAGAACGTAGTAGTTTAGGTTGTTATGCAAGAAAAATTAGTAGGTTACAGCTGGCAAACTAGTCCAATGCGAGTAACCATTGACTCGATCGAACAACAAAATACGTCAGTTAGGCAGTATGCCGCTGATAATCAAAAAGAGCTTATCGAACAGTTTAGTGAAGTTTATGAGATAAAGCCTAGTGATTTTAATGAATTAAAAAAAGCCATAAACTTAAGCCTTGAGAAAGATGCGATTTTGGTAATAGCCGTATTAGGTAATTTATTAGGATATAGCGATTTTGCTGATTTGTTACTAACTCCAAATCTAAAATTTATTTGCTTAGATAATACCGCAGTTAGTCCCGCTAATTTACCAGCTATTGTTTCTTATGCGCAGCAAGTAAAGCGTGCTCATAGTGAAAGCATCAAAGAAGGTCTAAGTCGCACTATATCGCCACTTGGTAACCCCAATGCACTTCAAATTATTAATAAAGTAAATAAAATCAAAGTGGAAAATGCAGTATTATTTTCATTGGCCTTGCAGCCAATAATTGCTCAATATGAGTCTGAAGGTTTGTCACAGCGTAAAATAGTGGAGAAATTGAATGATGATGGTTATACCGCTCCTGAAGGTGGGCAGTGGGTGTTAAGCCAGTTTCAGAAGGTTTTAGAGCGTATAAAGACCAATGAATTGGCCTTAGATTTAGCCCCAAAATTAGAAGAATATAAAAACAACGGGTTAAATAATGCCGAAATAGCTGAAAAGCTTAATGAAGGTAGAATTTTCCCGCATCGGCTTGATAAGTGGGATGAAAAGGCTGTAAATTCAGTTAGAAAGCGTTTACAAATTATTAAATCTGTGATAAAATTATATCAGTTAATTGAATCAATTGAGCCGCTTTTGGCTGAATTTGAAGATCAAAATCTTAGCTATCAAGAGATAGCAGATGAACTAAACAAACGGGGTATAGAGTTCCCGGGAGAGTAAGATTATGGCTGTTATGCATAACCAACAATTAGGCCCACAAGATGCTCAAAGAGTTATGACTCTTTTAGGTACATCTCGTTCCTTGCCGCAAGCTCTTAATCTCGCAAAACTTGAAACTCGTTTATACGGTGGGCGTTCTTCTGAGTCTGAAGCCCCAACTTCACAAAGTCCAAATGGTCATGTAGTGCGATCTGCGCGTAATCCAAAAGCTTGAATATAAAGCTAAAAAAGACTACCATATCCACTTAAAATTTTTATATAAATTTAGCAGTCAAACAAGTGGATAATAATCAAAAGCACGAAAATAATAAAGAAATCAAACAAGTAATTGATAAGGCCTATGAGCATGGTTTTGTTACTGATATTGAATCAGATACTTTTGAGCCTGGCCTAAATGAAGAAATTATCGCTCGTTTATCTCAAATTAAAAATGAGCCAGAATATATGCTTGAATGGCGTCTGAAAGCTTATAAAAAATGGCAAGCAATGAAGGAGCCAGAATGGGCTAATCTTGAAATTGCACCAGTAGATTTACATTCATTAAGTTATTATTCTGCACCAAAATCAAAAAATGATGGGCCAAAAAGTCTTGATGAAGTTGATCCAGAATTATTACGTACTTATGAAAAACTAGGAATTCCGCTGCATGAGCAAAAAATGCTAGCAGGAGTTGCTGTTGATGCTGTTTTTGATAGTGTTTCGGTTGCCACCACTTTTAAAGATGAATTAGCTAAGGCGGGGGTGATTTTCTGCCCAATTTCAGAAGCTATTAAAAAATACCCTGATCTAATTCAAAAATACTTAGGCTCTGTTGTACCACAGGGTGATAATTATTATGCTTGTTTAAATTCTGCTGTTTTTTCCGATGGTAGTTTTGTTTATATTCCCGAAGGTGTGCGCTGCCCAATGGAATTATCAACATACTTTAGAATTAACGAAGCTAAAACTGGTCAGTTTGAACGTACTTTGATCATAGCTGATAAAAATAGTTATGTGAGTTATCTTGAAGGCTGTACTGCTCCAATGCGTGATGAAAATCAAATGCATGCAGCAGTAGTTGAAATAGTCGCGCTTGAAGGTGCTGAAGTAAAATATTCCACAGTACAAAATTGGTACCCGGGTGATGAAGAAGGTCGCGGTGGTATTTATAATTTTGTGACCAAGCGTGGTGATTGTCGTGAAAAAAATTCAAAAATTTCTTGGACGCAAATTGAAACTGGATCTGCTATTACTTGGAAATATCCAAGTGTAGTTTTACGCGGTGAAAACAGCGTTGGAGAATTTTACTCTGTGGCATTAACACGCAATAAGCAGCAAGCTGATACTGGCACAAAAATGATTCATATTGCTCCCAATACTAGCAGTACAATTATTTCTAAAGGTATTTCTGCTGGTAATAGCCAAAATTCTTATCGTGGATTAGTTCGTATGGGGCCAAGGGCTAAAAATAGCCGTAATTATACTCAGTGCGATTCTTTATTAATTGGAGATACATGCGGTGCTCATACTTTTCCGCGTATGGAAGTAAAAAATAGTTCATCAAAAGTTGAGCATGAAGCTACAACTTCTAAAATTGCCGACGAGCAATTATTTTATTGTAAGCAGCGCGGTATGGATGATGAGTCTGCAGTTACGATGATAGTTAATGGTTTTTGTAAAGATGTATTTCGTAAACTGCCAATGGAATTTGCAGTTGAGGCGCAGAAATTGATGGAAGTAAGTTTAGAAGGTAGTGTGGGTTAATATGTTAGAAATAAAGAATTTGACAGTTTCTGTAGATTCCCGCCTTCGCGGGAATGACGCGGAAAATCGCGGGAATGACGCGGAAAACAGTGGTAACAAAAAAATATTAAATAATATTAGTTTAACGATAAATCCAGGTGAAGTGCATGCCATAATGGGGCCAAATGGTTCTGGTAAAAGTACTTTATCTAATATTATTGCCGGTAAAGATGGTTACAATATCGAATCGGGTAGTATTACTTATAAAGGTGAAAATTTACTTGATATGCCAGTAGAAGAGCGAGCAAATAAAGGTATATTTTTAGCATTTCAATACCCAGTAGAAATTCCGGGTGTAACTGATATTAATTTTCTTAAGATGATTTTAAATTCAAAATTAAAATCAGAAGGAAAGCCTGAAGTTAATGCAGCAAGTTTTTTAAAGCTAGTTCGTCAAAAGGCTGAAGATCTTAAAATGAATGAGCAATTATTATATCGTAGCGTGAATGAGGGTTTCTCTGGTGGTGAGAAAAAACGTAACGAAATTCTACAAATGTCAATTTTAGAGCCAGAACTAGCTATTCTTGATGAAACTGATTCAGGACTTGATATTGATGCATTGCAAGAAGTTGCAACTGGCGTAAATAAACTGCGCGATAGTAATAGATCATTTTTGGTAATTACGCATTATCAACGCTTATTAAATTATATTGAACCAGATTTTGTGCATGTATTGGCACATGGCGATTTAATAAAATCTGGTGGCAAAGAATTAGCTTATGAATTAGAACAAAAAGGCTATGGGTGGATTAATGGCGAATAGCTCTTGTCATAATTTAATATTTGTTGATGGAAACTTTTGTCAGAACAAGTCCAGTTCTGTATTTTCATGCGTTGATAATCAGATAAATATAAATATTGATGAAAATAATAATATTTTAGAGATATTCGAACAGCATATTAATTCGGATGAAAATATTAACTCTGAAAATAATAATGTAATTAATATTAATTTGGCCGCTCATTTCAAAATTAATCATTATAAATTGGCGCAAGAAAATAAAAGTGCTGTTCACAATGCTAACATTACAATTAATTTAGCTAAAAATTCAGAATACAGTCATTATAATTTTTCACTTGGAAGTTTAAAAACCGAAAATAATATTACTATTAACTTTAATGATGAAGATTCTAGTGGTAATTTATTTGGTGCGTATTTGCCAATTAATAAACAGCAAATAATTAACAATACTTTTTTGAATCATAATTCTCCCAATACAAAATCAGAAGAAAATTATAAAGGCATTTTGCGTGATGAAAGTCGTGCTAAATTTCTAGGTAAAGTTTATGTTGCGAAAGATGCGCAAAAAGTAGATTCAGCTCAGATGAATAAGAATCTTTTATTGTCAGACAAAGCAGAAATAGATACTAGACCAGAGCTTAATATTTATGCTGATGATGTAAAGTGCGCTCATGGTGCAACTATTGGTGATCTTGATGAAGACATGCTGTTTTATTTGCGCTCACGCGGTATAAATAACGCTGAAGCTAATAAATTATTACAGTTTGCATTTATTGCCGAGATATTAGAAAAAATAAAGAATAAAGAAGTTTATAAAGTAATAGAGCAAGAAGTTAATAAATATTTATGGATTTAGAAAAAATACGTCAAGATTTTCCTATATTGCAAAAAGAAGTAAATAACCATAGGTTAGTTTATTTTGACAATGCTGCGACTACGCAAAAACCACAAATAGTTATTGATGAAATAGCTAAGTTTTATGAAAATTCTAATGCTAATGTTCACCGCGGTATTCATCATTTAAGCTGTGAAGCAACTGATAAATACGAAGAAGCACGAGAAGTTGTGCAAAGATTCATTAATGCCAAATCAAATAAAGAAGTAATTTTTACTCGTGGTACAACAGAAACTATAAATTTAGTTGCTAATATACTAGCTAATACCAAAATTAACAAAGACGATGAGATAATTATTTCAACGCTTGAGCATCATTCAAATATAGTTCCATGGCAAATTTTATGTGAAAAAGTTGGTGCTAAATTAAAAATCATACCAATTAAAGATAATGGTGAATTAGATTTAGATAAATTCGCTGACTTATTATCAGATAAAACTAAGTTAATAGCCGTTAATCAGGTTTCCAATTCTATTGGAATTATTAATAATATCGAAAAAATAATTACAACAGCTAAAAATTATAATAAAGATATTTTAGTGCTAATTGACGGGGCACAGGCTATAGCGCATATGCCGGTTGATGTACAAAATTTAGATTGTGATTTTTATGCCTTTTCTGGTCATAAGATTTTTGGTCCGACAGGTATTGGGGTTTTATACGGCAAAGAAGCTTTATTAAAAGTTCTTCCACCATGGCATGGCGGTGGTGAAATGATTGATCATGTTAGTTTTGAAAAAACTACTTATGCAGATTTACCGCAAAAATATGAAGCTGGTACTCCAAATTTTGTTGGTGCTTGGGGCATGGCTACAGGTATTAAATATTTATTAAATATTGGTTTTGATAATATTGCTAAATATGAGCAAGAATTAACTAAATATACTCGTGAAAAATTACTGACCATTCCTAATTTACGTATTATTGGCGATAGTAAAAATAAAATAGCTGTTTTTTCTTTTGTTATTGATGGTGCGCATCCACAAGATATTGGTTTATTAATTGATCAATTTGGTATTGCTATACGCACTGGCCATCATTGCACAATGCCATTATTTCAATTTTTTGGTATTGAAGGGACTGCGCGAATATCTTTGTCTTTTTATAATACACGTGAAGAAGTTGATTATTTTATTGAAAAATTAACTAAAGTTTTAACAATGCTGTGATATGGCTAAAATAAAAGAAATAAAATTAACGCGAGACTGCGAAGCAATTCTAATTCCCAATGGTATTCCAGTATTATTGCGTAAAGGCGATAAGGTTACTATCACTCAATCTTTAGGTAATACTTTTACTGTGCATATTAATGGCAATTTGGCGCGTATTGAAGGCAAAGATGCTGATGCTCTTGGTCTTGATCCTCAAGATGCGATAAATTCTGAAGATGAAATTAAAGAACTAGTTGGCGATGGTACAGCGAGCATTGATGAACTTTGGGATTCATTATCTGGCTGTTATGATCCAGAAATTCCAGTTAATATTGTTGATTTAGGATTAATTTATAACTGTAAAATAGTTCCAATTGAGAATGGTAACCGTGCCGAAATTGAAATGACTTTAACCGCTCCTGGTTGCGGCATGGGTCCAGTTTTAGTTGAGGATGTACGTGTGCATGCTTTAGCTGTTGAGAATATTACTGAAGCTCAAGTTGAGTTGGTCTGGGATCCGCCTTGGGATCAGGGTCGAATGTCTGATGAGGCTAAATTTGAGCTAGGGATGTTGTAATCTGATCACTCAGTCAGTGCATCTTGCTCTTGAATAATACTTTGCTCAGAGCCAATTTTAACAGCAGCAAGAGTTGCTAAGAAAATAAATCCAATAATTACGGATAAACCAACACGATAATCGTGAAGTGAATAATGACTTATTCCAGATGAATGTGTTCCGTGGCTTGCATCCAAAATAAGGCCAACTAATGGTTGAAAGGCTAATCCGCCTAAACAAACTAGCATATTACCAAATCCCGCTGCAGTACCTCGCACATTTGCAGGGAATAATTGCTTTAAAATATCATAGGAAATTAAGTAACCACTACTTGCAGCGCCCATCATTGCTAATAGCATATAAATACTAAAATTATTTAATGGATAAACAAAAAGTAAAATAAGTATAGATAAAATAGTTAAACTTGCAGTGACGATCATTGTATTACGAGTATTACCGTAGCGTGATTGATATAGTGTAACAATAGGTGAGCCAACCGCAATGCCGTAAAAAATAAATTCAATTGCAAATGCTGAGCCACCACGGCTCATGTGATAAACATCAATTAAAAATTTGGTTCCCCATAAAGCAGTAAATACACTGATAATACAGTACATACTACAACCAAAAAATCCGGCAATCCATGCTCGTTGTGAGCTTGCAACAGTTTTTAAGCTGTTTGAAAAATTTTTAAGTAAAATATCGTTGGTAGGGTGCTCATCAGCATTTTTATTTTTTTCAATCGTAATAAATATTAAAAAAGATAAAATAAGGCTCACCACACCAAAACCATGAAATAAATTTTGCCATGAGTGATTTTCTATTATATAAGCGCCCATTCTTTCAATAAGAGCGGTAATAATCATACTGATTGATTCAGCAAGACCTACTAAAAATACGAACATGCGAGCATCAAAATAAATATTTATGATATGAAGCATGCCAACATATCCAGTTCCGCAACCAAGCCCCATAATCATACGTCCTGCATAAGCTACAGCTAAATTATCGGTGGAAGCAAAAATAAAGCAGCCAAGACCGCAAAGGCTAGCGCCTATAGTTAAGATTGTTCTGGTATTGAAATTATCATAAAGCATACCAACTGGAACTTGCAGTGGTAAAAATGTGAGGTAAATCGAAGATGCTAAAGCTCCAACCCCTGCGGCAGATAAATGAAAATTGCTCTGCATTCCAGAAACCATAAGGTTGGTAATTGTTTGCAAAGAGAATTGAAATGTTGTGAAAATTGTAGCAAGTGTCCAGATTACCCAAGCCATAGCGCAAAGAATTTTATTTGTCTTACGTCGTTGATTCTAGCAGTCGAAAAATTATTTAGCCAGTTTTTTTAAGTAAATTAACATTTTTCCCAGCTAATTTTTGCTTAATTTGTGGCATTGCTTTCATTGTTGCCTCATACCCCAAGCGATATAGTTTATTTTTAGCTGATATTTCAAAGATTCCAATTTGTCCTATCTGAGGATGAATTATAATATCAGCTCCTTCTATGCTATAAGCAGTTGATCGTTGATATATAATGCCAAAGGCTTTTTCAAACACTCCACTTGATGAGTCTGGTATAGATTGGGGTAGGGTATCGTCAATATTTATTGCAATAATTACTTTAGGGTTATATTTTTTTGCTAATTTAACTGGAACTGGCTCTGCTACGCCTCCATCAACTAAAGTTTTACCATATATTCTTATTGGTCTTACAACTCCTGGAATAGCCGATGATGCTAATACAGCAGGTGGAATTGGTCCGCCTTCTATAATATATGGCTTACCTGTTTTTAAATCAGTTGTGGTAATTGCCAGCTTTTTCTTGAGATTTTTAAAGTTTTTAGAATGCAGGTTTTTTATTAAAAAGTTTTCTAAGTGATAACCTGACATAATTCCAGAAGATGGAAGGTTTGATACATCAGCAAAATCCCAAAAATGAGCATGAAGCATTATTTCTCTTGTCTCTTGAATGTCACCGCGATCAGCATATAAAGCACCGATTAAACTGCCAACGCTGCATCCAGTAACTAAATCAATCGGAATATTGTTTTCTTCTAAAGCAGTTATTACACCAATGTGTGCATATCCTCTTGCACCGCCGCCGCCAAGAGCTAAAGCTACTTGAGGCTGTGATTTTAATAGTGAAGCTTTTGGTTGCTGCTCAGGAATGTAAATATTGGGTTTTGTTACCGCACATGATGATACAAGTAGTATTATTGAAATTACAGTAAAAATCTTTAAATTTGATAATTTCATTTATAGTTTTTATTATTATTGTTATATTCTAATTATAGAAAATAATTTAATTTGTTCAATGAAAAGCTTAGATAAATTTTTAGCCCGTTTTTTGCCTTTTGTATTTATAGGCATCGCTATTGCCGTTGGAATATTATTTTTTACAGTAATGGCATATATCATGTTAATCGGAATAGTCCTAGGTTTATTCTTATATCTTATTGTATTTGTTAAGGATAAATTTTTTAGTAAAAAAAGTCAAAAGCACGTTAATATTAAAAGTAAACGTACTTTTGATTATGATGATTTTGATAAATGAAGTATTAACAAGTAGCTGCTCGTCTAGATAAAGGTTTCTTTATCTTCTCATCTTTTTGAGCAGCATGGCTAGGCAAGGCAGCGGCAGCTTTAATTATTGGAGGCGGGGTTTGTTCAGGCTTTCTTAGGCCTAAGACCTCTTTAATGGCTCTATGTGCTTTTTTACCATTTCTTATTTTTTCTAAAATGGCATCGACTTTTTCTTGGCTATTTATATCACTCTTATCTATTAGATATTCATCAGAAACTCCTGCTTTTAATAATAGCAAGCTAAACTCTGAATTAATTGATCTGTAATAATTTTCTTTTAATTCTTCAAGTATTTGTTCTATATTATTTTCTATTGTAATTGGTAACAGAGATGCAGCGTTCACTAGCTGTATATTTTCTAATATACAATTTGTTAAATCTTTTTTTAATTTTCTACTTTTATCTTCACTTGTATTAGAAGAAGAATCACAATCAGAGTCATCTTCTGTTTCAGAGTAATAACCACAGTCATAAGAAGAATAATCAATGCCAGAGTATATTAGTATAAGAGTTTGTGCTCTGCTTAACTTGTTTATATATTCTGCAGCAAGTTTTACATCAAGTCCATTATAGTTCGAAAGATAACTTATCCGAGTGAAGAGATGTCTTTTTAATATAGATAAATTTTCAAGTCCAATTATGTTAACGTCTTTGAATATATGAAATATTTCTTCGTGCTTTAATAAGTTAATCCCTAATTTTCCTAAGTGTCTTCTTCTGCATTCCTCTGCTATTTTTGCTCTAGAGTCTAAATTTGGATAAGTATTTAAATCTTCATTAAATGATAATGGTGGGTCAAATACCAGTTCATCAATACTAGATATTCCATAAGATTCTGTTTCTAAATTACTTATATCGGTTGTTAGTAAATAGTTTCTGTACTCATTATAAAAGTCTTTCCAAACTGCACAGTAAAAATGGCGATATTCTTTAAAAAAGCTCCTGTACTCTTCGTTAAAGTTTGACAATAGCTGTTGTCTATCTATAGCGGGGTAATGTTGAGATAATGAAAAAAAAGTTTGGCTAGAAGTAGCGGGCCTAGTTACAATTTTTAGTTTCAAAGGATTTCGAGTTGGTGGTAGTAGGTGATGTGCCTCTTGAGACATTCGATAATCAATCTCACTTTCTGGCACAAGTGCTGATTTTTCTGGAGAATTAGGTTGTGCAACTCTTGATAACGGATCAATATCATATTTTATTAGGTGTTCTATCCAATATATGCTGCTTTTTTGAGATCTTGGCATCTTAGTATAAATATATCGTGCTTGAGTATTGCTCAATTGAGAAGCTAATTCAGCTGCCGTGCGGTGAGGAATATTATTTTGCTCTAATTCTCCAATGGCTATAGCTTTTTCTATGCTATCTATATTTTCTATGCCAATAAAGTGATGCTCCTTAAATCCTTGCTCGGCATAATTTTTTAAAATATGTAAGCTAAAAGAAGAGTTTAAAGAATTAAAGTATTTTTCTTTGGAATTTTTTAGATCATCAGCTTCTTTAATTAAAGCGGCGGCAGCGTTAAGTATAGGGTTTTGTCTATTTACTCTTGAAGCAGCGGCATTTTGAAGTATAGGGCTTAAATTTACTCTTTTCATAAAAAGCTAATTTTTAATAATTAAACTAGCTTTATACTATAACATTCTATATAAGTCAAAAGGTTTACTAAAAGTGTTTGTTATCCCAAATACTTCTCTGCGTCAAGTGCTGCCATGCAGCCACTACCAGCAGATGTAATAGCTTGGCGATAAACAGAATCCATAACATCGCCGCAGGCAAAAACACCTTCAACAGATGTCGCTGTTGCATTACCAAGGGAGCCAGACTTAACAGTAATATAACCATCTTTCATATCTAGCTGATCTTTGAATATTTCAGTATTAGGCGTGTGGCCAATTGCAATAAATACGCCAGTAACTTTTAATTCTTGATTTTGTAGTTTCGCGCCAGTAACACCAGATTGATCGCCTAAAATTTCTTGCAAAGATTCATTCCAGATAATTTTAATATTACCGTTTTTTTCTTTTTCAAATAATTTATCTTGTAAGATTTTTTCAGCACGAAGTTTGTCGCGACGATGAATAAGTGTAACGGATTTACAAATATTAGATAAATATAAAGCTTCTTCAACTGCAGTATTACCACCACCAACAACTGCGACATCTTGATTACGATAAAAAAATCCATCACAAGTAGCGCAAGCTGAAACTCCTTTTCCCATAAACTTTTGTTCGGAATCAAGACCTAAATAACGCGCTGAGGCACCGGTTGCAATAATTAAAGCATCGCAAGTATATTCAGCACTATCGCCAGTTAGAACAAAAGGTTTGGTGTTTAGATCAACTTTATTAATATGATCAAAAATAATTTCAGTATTAAAACGCTCAGCATGATTTTGCATGCGCGTCATAAGTTCAGGACCTTGTAACCCTTCAACATCTCCGGGCCAGTTATCAACGTCAGTAGTCGTAGTTAATTGACCGCCTTGTTGTAAACCAGTTATTAAAACCGGATTTAAGTTAGCACGCGCAGCATAAACTGCAGCAGTATAACCAGCGGGACCAGAGCCTAAAATTAATAAATTACAATGTTTTTGTTTATTCATAATGGAGAGAGTTTGTATTTAAGGCTATAATTATACAGGAAAAATATCTTAATAAAAATTATTGGAAGTTATGGCAAGACAAGATCAAAAGGAAAGGGTGATAGATGGATTTTTTTTACAATACTATCAGCGTATTTATGAAGCATTTTTTATTTTATTAAGTACGATTGGAATATTTTTACTTATATCTTTTTCAAGCTACAGTCTTGCTGATCCTGGATGGTCAACTACTGGAAGTCATAAAACTATTCATAATTTAGCTGGTAAAGTTGGTGCTTTTGGCGCAGATTTTTTCTTATATTTATTCGGCTACTTTGCTTATTGGTTACCAATTTTTATTTTTTATGCAAGTTTTGTAAATTTTGGTCGTGAATTTAAAAACGGCAAATTAATTGATAATTATAAATATTTTTCTATTCGTGCATTTGGTTTTTTACTGACATTAATATTTGGCGCTGCTTTATTAGATTTGCATTTCTATGAATATGGCTCATCTTTACCTGTTGGATCAGGTGGAGTTTTAGGTCGTGCAATTACAGTGCCGATGGTTTCTATGTTTGATGTTTTAGGTAGCACGTTAATATTTTTAGCGTTATTTTTAGTTGGAGTAACGTTATCTACCGGATTATCGTGGTTTAAATTAATTGATTGGCTTGGAAAGAATTTATTTAATTACAGTATTATCGGTAAAAATAAAGCCGAAGTAGCTGTTAAGGCCAGTATTAAATATTTGAAAGAGCATCGCTTGCAAATAGTTGGTAGAGATTTGTTACGTTTGCCGCATTTTAAGCAAAAATCAGTGGAAGAGGTGGATTGCTTCGGCGCTTACGCGCCTCGCAATGACGATTTTGCTAAAGCATCTCGCAATGACGATTTTGCCGATGTTTCTCGTAAAGACGAAAATCCAGTAGCAAAACCTTCAGCATTAAATACAGCATTGTCAGCAATTAAAAATTTGGCTAATAAAAAAGATAAACCAGAAATAGTATTATCTGAGAAAAAAACAGAAATATCTAAAAAAGTAATTACTAATTTAGCTCCAACGCGTGAATTACCAATATTAGATTTACTTGAGCAAGCTAAAATAGATGAAAATAATACCTATTCGCCAGAAATTTTAGACAAAATGTCGCGTTTAGTTGAATCTAAATTAGCTGATTTTGGCGTTGAAGCAAAAGTAGTGGGAGTTAAACCTGGTCCAGTTATTATTCGTTTTGAACTGCAATTAGCACCAGGAATTAAAGTAAATAAAATTACAACATTAGCAAAAGATTTAGCACGTTCGTTATCGATTATAAGCGTGCGTATTGTTGAGGTTATTCCAGGTAAACCATACGTTGGTTTAGAGTTGCCAAAAGATAATCGTGAAGTTGTGCGTTTGCGTGAAATTTTATCGCAAGAAATGTACCAAGATACAAAATCAAAATTAGCTTTAGCACTTGGTAAAGACATTTCAGGGCGTCCGGTAATAGTTGATTTAAGTAAAATGCCGCACTTATTAGTTGCAGGAACTACCGGAGCAGGTAAGTCAGTTGGTATTAATGCCATGATTTTAAGCTTCTTATTTAAGCTAACTCCTGATGAAGTGCGTTTAATTATGATTGATCCTAAAATGCTTGAGCTTTCAGTTTATGAAGGAATTCCGCATTTATTAACGCCAGTTGTAACTGATATGAAAGATGCAGCCAATGCTCTTCGTTGGTGTGTTGGTGAAATGGAATATCGCTATCAGCTTATGGCAGCTTTGGGTGTGAGAAATTTAGCATCTTATAATTTGATGGTAAAAGAGGCTATTGATAATGGTGAGCCACTTTTAGATCCACTGTGGGACGAAAAGGCACGCGGTGAGCCGGCCCCTGAATTAAAAACATTACCATTTATTGTCGTAGTAGTTGATGAATTTGCCGATATGATTATGGTGGTGGGACGTAAAGTTGAAGAGCTTATTGCTCGTATTGCCCAAAAAGCTCGAGCAGCTGGTATTCATATGATTATTGCCACTCAGCGACCATCAGTTGATGTGATAACCGGGTTAATTAAAGCTAATATTCCAACCAGAATAGCTTATCAAGTTTCATCAAGAATAGACTCAAGAACTATTTTAGATCAGCAAGGTGCTGAGCAGTTATTGGGGCAAGGTGATATGTTGTATTTACCACCAGGTAGCGGAGTACCAAAACGTGTGCATGGTGCTTTTGTTGATGATCATGAAGTTCACGCAGTTGTTGGTTTTTGGAAGCAACAAAAGGGGTGGGATACTGGCGATGATATTCTAAATACCAGAATCAATATCGCGGGTTTACCAAAGCTTAATATTGATGATGATAGCAATGAGAATGATCCTTTATATGCCGAAATTATCGAATTTGTTGCCGAGACCCGAAAAGCATCAATTTCATCGGTTCAGCGGCGCTTTAAAATAGGTTATAATAGAGCAGCCCGACTAATTGAACAAATGGAAATTGACGGCCTAGTAAGTCCCATGCAGTCAAATGGCGTACGAGAAGTTTTAATGCGAAATAACCAAGAATAATATGCGCAGTTTCAAAATATTGTTATTAATTTTAAGCATAAATATTTATGCAGCTGATAATAATAAATTTAAAAATATCAATAAAATAAGCGCGGATTTCATTCAGCAAAAAACTGATACGAGCGAAGAGCAATCTGGCAAATTTGTGATTGAAAAGCCTGGTAGGTTCAAGTGGGAAATTATCAGTCCAAATAAGCAAGTCTTAGTTTCTAATGGCACCAAATTTTGGAATTATGATGCTGAGCTTGAGCAGGTTACTGTGCAAGATGCTAAAGAAGTTCTAAAGTCTGCGCCGATTGAATTTCTCAGTGGAAATTTGTCTGATGACGGTAGTACATCATTAAAAGCTTATTTTGATAAAAATAAACCGTATAAAATTATTATTAAAAATAAAGATAATAAAAAATTTGTTCTAAA
>CAYGUI010000004.1:0-53304 GCA_964353115.1 uncultured Gammaproteobacteria bacterium | reverse complement strand
TTTTAAAATAATCAGCAAAGTATAAAATCAAATCAGAGCCAATTAAAATATCTTTGAGATTTTTATAAATAATTGCGCATTTGTTATTTTCACCCAAATTTATTAATTTTTGTAAATCTGCTATTTGCTTTAATAAATCAGTTAATTTTTGTGATTTATATTGCTGATTAGATAAATCTTGAATATTTTCTTGTTTTTTTTCAGTAGACTTTATTTCTTGTTGTTTCGTAATTTCCTGGACTTCTTGGGCTAATATCGGCACTGGCTCAGAGATTTTTATATAATTTTCTAAAGTATTTTTTACGTCAATAAAACTTATTGAATAATTTTCTAAAATATCTAAATAATTTTTTATAACTTGATAATTTTTATCACACAAATTATCCATCTTAATAAAATTAGGATGATCTTGATGCAGTAAAATTTTGATATTTTTATTAAACCAGTTTAATAGAGCTTTATTTTTAGCGTCATCCCCGCTCTTTCCGTCATCCCCGCGAAGGCGGGGATCCAGAAAACTACATAAGATTTCCAAAACATCAAAGACATTACTAACCGAATATTTTAATAAATATAAATAATAAAAATAAAAAATTAATCTCGGCTCACAATAATCTTGCTCAAAAAATTTTAAGCACAAATCATAAGCTTCGATAAATTTTTCTTGCTGAACTAAATTTTCAAGTTGATAAAACAAAGCCACATCTAAATCTTTATGTGGCTTGTTTTTAAAGTTTGCGACTAAAACTGCTAAGTCGTTCATATATTATAATTTATTTTAATTTCTTGGGCTTTTTACTTCTAAACTTCTCGGTGTAGAAAAATGATCTTTTCTTAATTCATCATCCCCTAATGCATCTTCTAATACTCCCTGCATATAACCCCAAGCTGCTCTTGCAACTTTACCAGCCCCCGCTTTTAGCATATCTAATTCATTTAATGAATGCTCAGGGCTTACTGGAGCTTTAGGAGGCGCAACAAATACCATACGACCATGAGCAGAGCCACCTCTTAAAGCTGTATATAAAGAAGGTAATTCTTCCTCCTTAATCGTCGTGCCTTTTCCCTCCTTGACGAGGACGCCTTCTGGTGGGATTGGGAGCTCTTGTAACAGATTCATCTTCTCCTTTTTTTTTTGCAGCTTCTGCTGCTGGTCTAACTAACGCTGGAGGGGAAGAAGAACCTTCGAGTGGTTCATATGATTCAGAAGATGAATCCAAAATTAAAGGAGGAACTAGTCGTTTTCCAGCTGAAGATTGCTCAGGAGCTGCTGCAGCTGCCGCTGATGCCTCTGGACTTTTTTCTTCTGATGATGCTAAATCAGCAACGTCATCACCAGCTTCAAAGTCATCCTGAGGCTCTCTTCTTGTTTTTTTATCTAAATATGACTCAACAATTTTATCTAATTCTTCCTTAAACCCCTCTCGCCAGCTAAAAACACCATAATTTAAACTATCTTTTATACTGGATATAGATACAATAAACTCACTATCATTTGTAGATTTTTTAAAACTCTCTAAACATAATAAAACTTCATCCCATCTATGCAGAGGAATGTTAACACTACCTTTTTTTAATAAATAATTATTTAATCCTTGTAAAAAATCTTTAGCAAGATCTAAGCTTACATGGCTAAAACTTAGATCTTGTAACTGCTTTTCACTTAATTGAGATTTTTTTAATTTCCCATTCCTTCTTAATTCTTGCAATAATTCTTTTCTTACTCTATGACTATTTAGTAATTTAATTTCACCACAAACCTTCTCTTTCAAAGACATGCCTTCACTTAACAACTGCGTGGATTCTGTCGATTCTTCTGTGATACCCTCATCTATTGACAATTTAATACGAGTAAATTTTGGAGAATCAGTAATAATCTTTAATTCTTGCTGTAGATAATTTTGTACACTTCTAAGCGGATAAAACAAATTTTCAATTATACGATGCATATAATCTAAAAGTTCTAGACTATTATTAGAAGTATCTATACAATCCAAAATAATCCTAATTTCACATAATCGATGCGCGGCAATATAAGATTCGCCTCTGCTCAATATATAAGAATTTAATCTTTCTAAAATAGCGCTTACAAAATTTAAATTCAAATCGCAAGATTCTAAATCTTCTAGCTGTTTTTTTGTTAATCTATCTCTTGTTAATAAGCCTCCAGCTATTAATTCTTCTAATAGTTGCTTACGTATCAGATGCTCATTTTTTGGTTCAATTCTACTTAGTAAATTACGAATATCAAAATCAAGATTTTTATACGTAGATAACTGCTCTAAATACTTAATTACATCTTTACTTTCTATCCCAAGTACAACAAATCTTTTTGATTGTATTACATCGTTTATTATTGGCACTAAACTAACACGTTGCATCCTTTAACTCCTTGTATTTTTTATCACTCTTTTTTTATCTTATATCATGGGCTTTAAAAGTCAAATACTGAACTCAAGCTTTATTTAACAAACCTTCTGATGCAAGAATTAATCCAATTAAAATTAATGAAATAGAAACTCCTTCAATGAAAATAATTTTTTCAGCGAAGATAACATATCCTAAAATAATGCCGACCATGGCAACAACAGCGGAAATAAAACCATAGAATACCGGGCCTGCAACACGAAGAATTTCAAAAAAAATCACATATCCCAAAGTCGATAAAATTATTTCAGCAAATATGGCAAGCTCTGGGCCATTGAATTTATTGATAACATAAAAACTATTTGTTGAGATAACTATTGGAATTAAAATTATACTCGCGCTCACCATCATCATGGCAGCTAAAGACAAAGGCTCATGACCTTTTGGAAAAAACTTAGATGAAAAAACCGCTGTGCTCGCAAAACACAATGGCGTTATTAATGCCAAGCCAATCCACTTAATGCTCTTTAATCCAGGAATATGCGACATTTCAATATTTGGAACAAATAAAAGACCTAATGCTATTACAACTAATATTAATGCCACAAAGGTCCAAGAATTAAAGCGCTCTTTTAAGAAAATAAACGCCAAAATATATGTAAAGACTGGAACCGTATTCACAACTGCCGATAATAATCCTGAGGGAACATGCTCTGCGACAAAAAACATATTACTATTTGGAATAGCAATGCCGACTAAACCACAAAAAATATAAAAAGGGATATATTTTATTGTAAGCTCACGGTATTTTTTAGTTACTAATAAAATAAAAGATAAAATAACCGCCGGGCCCACGCTTTGCCAAAAGCTATACCCTAAAGGATAGACGCCGTGAGTTATGGCATATTTAGCTAAAACGTAACCCGAGCCCCACAGTACCCCTAGCGTTAATAGTAAAAAAACAGAATAAATTACCCGTGACTCTCGCATATTATTTTAGGTCCATTAAAAATAAATCCACTATAAATTTGAACTAAATCTGCCCCCATAGCTAGTTTAGTCTTAATGTCTTCTTTTGTCATAATTCCGCCAACTCCAATAATTGGAATCTCATGCGACAAATGTTCACGTAGAATTTTTATAACATTGTTAGATTTATTAAATAATGGTGCACCGCTTATACCACCTTGATAATTAATATCTTTATTTTTTAAGACATCTCGATCAAGAGTAGTATTGGTCGCAATAACGCCATCTAATTTATATTTTTTAATGTTTTTGGCAAGATTTATAATCTCTTCGTTATTTAAATCTGGCGCTATTTTAACTACTAATGGCACGTATTTATTATATTTTTCTGCTAATTCTTGCTGCTTGTTTTTAAGCGGTAAAAATAGATCAGCGAAGTACTTATCTGATTGTAAATCACGTAAATTTTCAGTATTGGGAGATGAAATGTTACAAACTATATAATCTGCATAGGTATAAACTTTTTCTAAGCAAAATAAGTAATCTTTTACGGCATTATGAATCTCAGTAAAATAATTTTTGCCAATATTTATACCTAATATTCCTGAATATTTAGTTTTTTTAAGATTGTTAATTAGATTATCAACGCCTTTATTATTAAACCCCATGCGATTTACTATCGCCTGCTCACTAGTAATGCGGAATAATCGTGGTTTAGAATTACCTGGCTGTGGCTTCGGAGTTACGGTACCAACTTCAATAAAGCCGAAACCTAATTGCGACAGAGCATCGATATATTCGCCGTCTTTATCAAATCCTGCTGCAAGACCGATTTTGTTGGGGAAGCTAAGATCAAAAATTTTTATGTCACTGTGACCAGAAGAGTTTCCGTCATTGCGAGCGCAGCGAAGCAATCCAGAGTCTTTATAACTAGATTGCTTCGCTGCGCTCGCAATGACGGAAGAGCGACGAGCAATGACGTAATAAAACCTCAAAAACCTCAAACTCACTTTATGCGCTGTTTCCGGATCTAATAAAAATAAAACCGGGCGAATAAGGCGATATAGCAAATTAAGCATAATAATTATTGCCTACTTATTTGTGCCAAGTCCATCAACTCTCGCACAGCGACAGCAAAAATAGTAAATTCTTGCGATTTTGAGCCGCGTAAATCAGCTAAGATTGATCGCCATCTAATAACTAGTGATGAGAAATTTTCTAACCATTTCTCAATAATTTCTACTGAGTCAATTTCAGTAATTTCATTATTTTTAAGAAATCCTAATACTATTTCGCGCTGATAATAATCAATATCATCTCTAATTCCGGCACGAGCAAGAGCATCCCAGTTATCATCAACTGGATTACTGCTTAGTTTTTCGCGAAATTCAGCCAAGCTTAAGCATGAACCTAAGGCATAATAAGATTTTGCTACAAAATTAACATCTAAATTATTGCCAATAGCAATTTCTATAATATCTAGCGCTGAATATAATGGACGAATGGTAATAATTTTATTAATTATTTCATCTGGTATATTGGCTTCACGATATTTTTCACGTAATTCTACTAATTTTTCTACTTCATTTTCTGGTAATAATTGCTCTAAACTTGTCCATAAATTTTGCAGATTATCTTTAAATTTATCTATATTTCCATTAACATCTAAATTTTCACGACCATTGCGCAAGAACCAACGTGTACTTCTACGAACTAAGCGTACCAAATCAAACATTATAGAATACTGCACAGCCGTTTCTACGCCTGATAAATTTTCAATTTGCTTCCATAAAGCATCAAACTCAAAAACTTTATCTGCAATTAAATGTGCGCTAACTATGTCAGCAGTGCTAGCACCAGTTTCATCATATAAGCGTTTAACATAAGTAATCCCCATGCGATTTATTATTTGATTACTAAGTTGCGTTGCCACAATTTCTTTGCGCAAACTATGGTTTAGCATTTCATCGTAATATTTATCTATAATTTCACTTGGAAATTCTTTTTCTAAATATTTAATTAAAATATCATTGTTTAATAAATCAAACTGTAATAATTCTGCTGTTAATAAATTTTTACTATACGATAACAAAATTGCAATCTCAGGACCTACAAAACCTAATTGATTAGATCTTCTTTCTTCAACTTTACTTGAATCTGGCAAATATTCTATTTTTATATCTAATTGCCCTGCTTTTTTAAGCTGCAGCATAAATCGTGAATATTCTTCCACTGTTAAAGGTGAGCGCATGGTTGCAAAACTAATTGCCTGTCCTTGCTCATAATTATTACGTAACACTAACTCAGCAACATTATCAGTCATGCTTGCTAATAGCTCATTACGAGCATCATTATCTATTTTTCCAGATTTTATAGCACTGTTAAGTAAAATTTTGATATTAACTTCATGATCAGAGCAATCAACGCCAGCAGAGTTGTCAATAAAATCAGTAAATAATTTAACACCATTTAAAGCGGCTTCAATACGTCCCAATTGCGTTAAACCTAGGTTTCCGCCTTCACCAACTACTTTACAGTGCAGCTGCTTACCATTAATACGAATGGCATCATTGCTTCTATCTCCCACTTGAAGATTATTTTCTTCTTGTGCTTTAACATAAGTTCCAATACCACCGTTCCATAATAAATCAACATCAGCTTGTAAAAGCAATCTAATTAATTCATTAGGCTGTATTAATGATTTATTAATACCAAAAATTTCTTTCATTTCATCTGTAACAGTAATGTATTTACTACTACGGCTAAATACACCACCACCAGCTGAAATCAGATTTAAATCATAATCAGTCCAACTTGAACGCGGTAAATTAAATAATCTTTCACGCTCTTCAAAGCTTATAGCTGCATCAGGATTTGGATCAATAAAAATATGCATATGATTAAACGCCGCAACAAGGCGAATATGTTTTGATAACAACATTCCGTTACCAAAAACATCACCACTCATATCACCAATACCAATTGCCGTAAAATCTTCTTTTTGAATATCTTTATCTAATTCATGAAAATGACGTTTTACCGATTCCCAAGCACCACGCGCAGTAATACCCATTTTTTTATGATCGTAACCAGCACTACCACCGGAAGCAAAAGCATCGCCTAACCAGAAATTATATTCTTGTGCTATTTTATTAGCTATATCAGAGAAAGTAGCTGTTCCTTTATCTGCAGCCACTACTAAGTAATAATCATCGCCGTCTAAGCGCTTAACATTTTCTGGCGCAACAACAAGATCTTCAATTAAATTATCAGTAATATCTAATAATCCACGGATAAACATTGAATAGCAGTTTATTACTATTTCCATACGCTCTTCATTCGAGCATTTTTCTGGAATTTTTTTAACAACAAAACCACCTTTAGCACCAGATGGAACTATTACAGCATTCTTAACTTGTTGTGCTTTCATTAAACCCAATACTTCTGTTCGATAATCTTCACGTCTATCTGACCAACGCAAACCACCGCGTGCCACTTTACCACTACGTAAATGAACACCTTCAACTTGTGGTGAGTATACAAATACTTCATACATTGGAACAGGTTTTGGTACACCTATTATTTCATCAGATTTTAATTTAAACGATACATATGGCTTACTCTGCCCTGATGATTCTTTTTGAAAATAATTTGTTCGTAAAGTTGCTTTTATAACGCTCAAATATTGACGCAATATTCGATCTTCATCAATGTTTTGAATACTATCTAAATACTTATTTATGGAATCTTCTATTTCTTCGGCGCTATCTCCTTTGATTACAAAAGGACTTAGGCGAACCATAAATAATTTTATTAATTCTTTAACAACATCAATATTATTGATCAATGTAGTTTGAATATATTGCTCACTTAAATTAAAACCAATTTGCTTAAAGTATTTGGCATAAGAGCGCAAAATAACAATTTCACGCCAAGTTAAATTAGCAGCTAAAATCAAACGGTTAAAATAATCGTTTCCAGCATTTTCATACCAAACATTATAAAAACATGACTGAAAATTATCGCGAACGTCTTTTAAATCTACGTCTGCTGATAATGGCTTAACTTCAAACTCATGCAACCAGATTTTATTGCCATCATTTAGGCATAATTCAAAAGAGTTTTCGCCAATAACTAACATTCCTAAATTTTCTAAAATTGGCAAAATATCAGTTAAAATTAACCCTTCATTTAATCTAAATAATTTAAATATCCATGAATTTGAGTTTTTACTTTTACTGTAAACAGTAGTTCTAAGCGGATTATTGCTATCAATATCTTTAATTATTTTAATATCATGAAGTGCCGCTTCAGGGCTATATCTTAATTGATATGCATCTGGAAAAGCACCAAGTAGCTGTCTTGATATTTTTTCGGCTTTTTCTTCGTCATAAGATTTTAATAAATTTATCTCTAAATTATCAGTCCACGTTTTAGTAGCCTCAATTATTTCATTCTCAATTTCTTTGGTATTAAATTCAGATATTGCTTCTCCTTCTTTAACTCGAACATTAAAATGAGTACGAGCTAAAATTGATTCTGAAAACCGCGTTGAAAAATTTATTTCTTCGCCGTTTAGACGCTCTTTTAAAATATTACCTATTTTTTGTCTTAGTGAGGATCCAAAAATATCTCGTGGCACAAAAACTAAGCACGAGCAATATCGGCCATACTGATCTTTTCGAATAAAAACACGTAAAATTGGGCGCTCTTGAATTTGCATAACACCCATAACAGTACTATAAAGCTCTTCTTCAGTAGCTTGAAATAAATCATCACGTGGGAAAGTTGATAATATATTAATAAGATTCTTGCCGGCATTACTATCTGATAATAAAGTAGAGCGTGATAAAATATTTTGCATTTTACCGCGTAGTAATGGAATTTCCATTGGATCAGCGTTATAAGCACGATAGGTATATAAACCTATAAAACGCCTTTCACCAATGCATTTATTCTTTTTAGAGAACAGCTTAACTCCAACATAATCCATATATGCGCGTCTGTGCACAGTAGAGCGACGCTCCATTTTGCCGATAGCAATAACATTATCAGGATTATGTAACGCACAAGATTCTCGTGGTAAATATTTTATATCTTGCGCAAAAGTTCGACTTTTATCTTCAGATAAAAAACCTAGTCCTGATTTTTCAATAAAATGTAAATTATTATCTTTATCTATTGAGTAATCGCAGGCACCCAAAAAAGTAAAGTTATCATTTGAAAGCCAATTTAAAAAATCATGAGTTTCAGAATCTACTTTTGATAAAGACTTGGCTGATTCTAATGCAAGATTGCGCATTTTTTGCCAGTCTTCAACAATTATTTTTATATCGTATAAAGTATTTTCAAGACTAGTTAAAATATTTTTTAATAACTCTTCATCTGTTACTTTATTAATTTCTATATAAATAACCGCGATACGGCGGCCTTTTTCTTCCTTGGAATATTTTTGTACCGATAAAATATCTTCACCTTTTATATCGAACCATAAAGCCCCTGGTGAAAATATAACTTCAGCATCTAAGCCTAAATTTACTATTTCATTACGAATTGAGTCGATAATAAATGGCATATCATCATGAATTATCTCAAGAATAGTATTTTGAGACTCCCAGCCAGATTCTTTAAAAGATGGGTTATAAAGTCTAATCCCTGAAGATTTTTTTGCAATATATAATTTTAATAAATCCCAATGAGATAGTAGTAATGAATAGAGGTCACTAATGCTTTTATTTAGCAAATCTTCAACCGATACCATGTTAAAATAAAAGCGCATGAAAGCTATTAATATTTTCGCCTCTTTTTCATCATGCTTATTCTGAATAAGTTCTTCTAATTTATGCAGAATTTTTTCTTTGGTCATTTCAAATGCGGCCACGGTTGAATCCTCTTTTTTTTTACGCCATTCCCACGAAAACGGGAATCAAGATACTATATCACCATCATCAGAAAGTTCAATACCTAATTTTCTGTTATTTTTACTGCTAAAACATCACATAAAGAGCCATCAAGAACAGCATTTGCAGTAGAGCCTAATAAGAGAGCTAAACCATGACGACCATGGCTACCCACAACGATTAAATCAATCTCTAATTTTTCTGATAATTCAATAACTTGAGGCTTAGTTGAACCAGTTAAAATATGAGCATCCTCTTCTTTTACTTCTAACTTTTTTGATAATTTTTTTAGTGATTCCATTGCTTCATCATGCAGTGTCACTTCTACATCAAGAACTACTGGACTTCCATATGCTGTTGGCACGTTTTCAACTACATGAACTAGTGATAATTTAGCACCAAAAAGATCTGCCATTTTTCTAACTTTTTCTGCAACATCTTCTGATTCGGACATTAAATCGGTTGCATACAAAATATGTTTATAAAGTTTCATAATTTCTCCTATTTTTTATTAATCAATTTTAAAAAATCTTGTTCAAAAAGAACTGCCACACCAAGTTCGTGAGCCTTATCAAGTTTACTGCCAGCTTTCTCGCCTGCAATAACCGCAGTAGTTTTTTTAGAGACACTAGACGATACTTTCGCTCCTAATTTTAATAATTCAGCTTTAGCTTCTTCTCTATCCATACTGCTGAAAGTGCCAGTAATGACATAAGTTTTATTTGCCAATATGTTGTTTTTATTATTATTAACAACTTCTTCGTATTTAACACCGTAAATTTTTAAATTTTTAATAATTTCTTGATTATGCTGCTCAGCAAAAAAATCAACTATGCTGTTGGCAACCACTTCACCTATATCATTGATTACTATTAAGTCATCAAATTTTGCCATTGATAATTTTTCTATGCTTCCAAAGTTTAGAGCTAAACTGCGCGCAGTAACTTCCCCGACTTCCTTAATTCCTAACGCATAAATTAAACGCGCTAAAGTAGTATTTTTAGCTTTTTCAATATTTGAAATAATATTATTAGCTAGCTTTGGCCCCATGCGTTCAAGATCTAATATGTCTTCTTGCTTTAATTTAAATAAATCAGCCACTGAGTTGATAATATTGTTATCAACTAATAATTCAATAAGCTTATCACCAAGACCTTCAATATTTAGCGCCTTTTTAGATACAAAATGCTTAATAGATTCTTTTCGTTGCGCTTTGCAATATAAACCACCGCTACAACGCAGAGCAGATTGATCCTCTAATTTAAAAACATGAGATTTACAAATCGGACATTCTGTGGGTATTTTAATATTTATTAATTTATTATTTTTATCACGCTTATCCGTTATTACTGACACTATTTCTGGGATCACATCTCCAGCACGTCTCACATAAACATAGTCATTAATTTTTATATCTTTACGTTTTATTTCATCAAGATTATGCAATGTGGCATTACTTACTATAACTCCAGCAATATTTACCGGCTCTAATCGAGCCACTGGAGTTAAAACACCAGTGCGACCAACTTGAAAATCTACTGACAAAACCTGTGTAACTTCTTCTGTTGCTGGAAATTTATGTGCCACCATAAAACGAGGTGCTCGCGCTACAAAACCTAATTTTTTTTGCAGCTCAAAGCTATTTACTTTATAAACTACCCCATCGATATCATATGGTAAATTATCACGATTTTTAAGAATATTATTATAAAATTTTATGCAGTCTTTTATTCCATGACAAAGCTTTATCTCTTGATTAGTAACAAAACCTAATTTTTTTAATAAATTAATAGATTCTTTATGGGTTCCGTCATTCCCGCGCTCTACTCCGTCATTCCCGCGCTCTACTCCGTCATTCCCGCGCTCTACTCCGTCATTCCCGCGCAGGCGGGAATCCAGTCCAACAACATCCAAATCATAACAAAAAATACTCAATGGCCGTGCCGCTGTAATTTTTGAATCTAATTGTCTAACACTCCCAGCTGCTGCGTTACGCGGATTAGCAAAAATTTTCAGGCCTTTTTTTAAATTCCCTTGATTAAGTTCTAAAAAACCTTTTTTTGGCATATATATTTCGCCGCGAACTTCAAGTTTGGCTGGAATATTATCGCCATATAATTTTAATGGAATGCTATTTATAGTTCGAATATTTTGAGTGATATCTTCGCCGTTAATACCATCTCCCCTTGTAGCCCCTCTAACAAGCACACCATTTTCATATAACAAACTAATTGCTAAGCCATCTATTTTTGGCTCTGCAATAATTTCTAATTTTTCTAAATTTAACTCTGGTAGTCTATTTTTTATTTTTTTAAAAAAATTTTCTAACTCTTCATCAGAAAAAACATTATCAAGAGATAACATTGGTTTTAAATGCTGAACGGTATGAAATTCCTTTAATGGGGTATTACCTACTCTTTGAGTCGGGGAATCATGTGTTATTAAATCAGGATGATTTTGTTCTAACTTTTGTAATTCTTTAAATAACCTATCATATTCACTATCCGGAACAGTTGGGGCATCTTCAATGTAATATTGATAATTGTATTTGTTAATTAACTTTTTTAACTCTTCTATTTTTTTAACAACGGTACTCATTGAAATAAAAGATCCTCTGCATGATTACGAAATTTTTCTAAAGTAAATGAAATTTTTTCTGCTGACAATAACTCATGATTTTCATCTAAAATTTCACAATCAAGATCCTCAGCTACTTTTCGTGCAACTTCAAGCATTTTAGAGTAAGATTTTGCTGGAGATGTAACATTGTCGCGTATAAAAAATAACGAAACCCCTGGAAACTTACTAGTAGAAATATCACTAATATTAAAATACCCCGGATTAACTATGGATGAAACGCTAAATAACTCTTCTTTATTTTCATCATAGTAATGAAAAATTTTCATGCTACCAAAACGTAATTTATTAACTAATAAAGTCTTTAGTAATTTATCACCCGGTATTTTTTGATCATCTTGCGCATGAATATGAACAATAATTATATTAGATAAACTATTATCAGACTCTTCAGTTTTTTCATCTTGCTTTTCAAACTTACTTTTATTTTCTAACATCCGAGCACGCATGAGACTTTGATCAACCATGTAGTTTTCACGGCTTTTGCGACGATAATCTAAATATATGCTTAATAAAAAACAACAACCCAAAACTAATAAAACAATAAATAATCCCATATTCATATTAAGCCTCTGCCAGCTGCTCTGCTTTTTCAACATCAACTGCTACTATGCGTGAAACACCAGGTTCATTCATAGTAACACCCATTAATTTATCAGCCATTTCCATAGTTATTTTATTATGCGTAATAAACATAAATTGCACACTTTGTGACATGCCTCGAACTAAGCGACAAAAACGTCCAACATTGGCATCATCAAGAGGAGCATCAACCTCATCAAGAATACAAAATGGTGCTGGATTAATTTGAAATATTGCAAAAACTAATGATATTGCTGTCAAAGCTTTTTCACCGCCTGATAATAAATGAATACTACTATTTTTCTTACCTGGGGGCTGCGCTATAATTTTAATTCCGCTATCTAATAAATCATCGCTAGTTAATTCTAAACTTGCACGACCGCCTTCAAACACCTGTGGGAATAGAGTTTTAAAGTTTTTATCAACAACATCAAATGTTTCAGAAAAACGTGTTTTTGTTTCTTTATCTATTTTATTTATTGCTGTATCAAGCGTTGCTAAAGATTTTTCTAAATCTTCAATTTGACTGTTTAAATAATTTCTACGCTCTGACTCTTCTTTAAATTCTTCAATTGCTGCTAAGTTTACTGCACCCAGACGCTTTATTTTATTTTGAATTTTAGTTAATTCAGATTCCCATTCACCAATATTACTGTCTTCTGCTAATTTATTTTTAGCATTATTAATTTCTGTAACATATTCAGCAAATTCTTCTAAAATACCAGACTTTTTAACCTCTAAAGTATTTAAATTTATCTTATTTTCTTGAATATTTTCAGATAATTTATTTTTATTATTATTTACAGTATTTATATTATTATTTACGTTTTTAATTTCTTCTTGCGTATTATTAAAGCTCTCGCGAATATTTTTTAAAATTTTATCTTGATTTTCACGCTTAACTAATAAATCTGAAATATTATTTTGTAGATTTTTAATTGGATCTATTAAATTATCTAATATATTTTTATTATCAACTAACTCTTTATCTAACCTTTTTTCATCGTTTAAAAAATATTCATAATCTTTAGTAAAATTAGTTATGTCATTTTTTATTTTTTGATGCTCAAGAGCTAACTTATGATTCTCATCACGCGCCCTTTCATAATTATTTTTTAACTCATTATATTTCCCCAAGAATTCTTGCTTTTCATTTTCAGAATCAACCTTTAGCTTAGATTTTTCCTCTATATTTGCAATCACTTGCTCTAATTCTTGTCGAAATTTTATAATCTCTTGTTTATATTCAATATTTTTACTTTGAATACTTTCTTTTTCTTTTTCTATTCGATCTAAACGTTCAATATTACTGGAAATATTTTTCTCTTCTGAATTTATTTCATGACTTAATTTATTAAAATAATTTTGATCTTCAGTAATTTTTGTACGTAAATCGTGTTTTATTTTATTATTATTTTCTAAATTTGATTTAATACTTTCTAATTCTTGATTTAACGTATTTATATTATTTTCTTGCTCTGATATTTTTTTGCGCAACACACTAATTTCATTTTTGCGCTCTAAAAAACTATTTTGGCTATTATCTTTACCATGAATATTTATTTTATTATGTGAAATCCAAACTCCATCAGTAGTAATAACGGATTGATGAGAGCTTAAGCTTTTTAATTTATTTTTGGCTTCCAATATGTCATTAGCGCAAATAATATCAGCCAATAAATTTTTAATTATATTTGGTCCTGTTATTTTGCTAGCCAAGCTATTATCAGAATATGTCTGTAATTCTGTATCCGCATTGATAAAGACACAGTTTGATTTAATAAAATTATTATTTAATTTATCCAATACTTCATTAATATTATCAACCGCAATTGCTGTTAAATAATTACCCAGCGCGTGCTCTACCGCTTTCTCATAGCCGTTTTGAACGGTAATATTTTCGGCAATATATTTAATAGTTCCTGATAAATTATTTTGCGCCCACTCTCTATGATCTTTGTTATTTTTATTTAATGCGTGTTGTTGTAGGGTTTCTAAAGATTCTACTTTTGCAGTTAATTTCTGTAGCAAACCTTTTTCTTGTAATATTTTTTGCTGTAAATTATCACGGTTATTATATTTATTTTTAAGATCTTCTTGTAATTGATTAAAATTATTGTTTTCTTGATCTAATGTATTTTTAATCTCAATTAATTTATTTTTAAGATCGGCAATATTTTTATCAGAAGATTTATTAGACAATTCCTCAAAATCTTCTTGTAAATGATGATATCTTTCAAGATTATGCTCTAATAAATCATCGCGCTTTTCAACTTCAGCTTTAAGTTTTTCTGATGTTTTATGTAACTCTAACGATTCATTATTAATGTTATTTAATTTTTCTTGTGCGCTGTGCAACTTTTCATCGCAAGATTTCAAAACGTTTTGCGCTTTTGTAAAATATTCTTCTGATTGCGTTATTTTAGTAAGTATTTCTTTGTCTTGGCTAATTGCATAATTCTTATTCTTCTCAAGATCTGCTATTTTATTTTTTCGATTATTTTTTTCAGCAGATAATTTTTCAATATTATTTTTAGCAGTTAACTCTTCTTGTTTTTTATATTCTAACTCTTGCTCAAATTTAGAAATATCACCACTTATTTGATAAAAATTAGCTTGCTCAGCTTTAAACTGCGCATCTATTTCTTCTTCTTTGGTTTTTAGCACTGCATTACTTGCAGTTAAATTTTGAATTTCTAATTCTAATTTTTCTATTTCTTGCTGAATATTTTTAATTTTAGAGTTTATAATTTCAGATTTTTTATCGTAATTACGAATTTTAAGTGCTGCAAGTTCAACACTAACTCCACGCTCATCTTTTTTTAATTCACGATAGATTTGGGCGTTTTCTGATTGCTTTTCAAGCTTAGCAAGCTGCTTTTCAAGCTCAGACATAATATCGTGCAAACGCTCTAAATTTTCTTTGGTATGGCGAATACGATTTTCTGTTTCGCGTCTTCGCTCTTTATATTTTGAAATTCCTGCGGCTTCTTCTATATAAGTACGAATTTCTTCTGGTTTTGCTTCAATAAAGCGTGAAATCATTCCTTGCTCTATAATCGCATAACTACGCGGCCCAAGACCTGTGCCTAAAAATATATCATGCACGTCTTTGCGCCTTGCACGAGAATTATTTATATAATAATTTGACTGTGCTTCGCGGTTAACTGTGCGCTTGATCGAAATTTCATTATATGCGGCATAAGCACCAAGAACTGTTTTATCAGAATTATCAAAAATCAGTTCGACCATTGCTTGACTAACTGGCTTACGATTCTCTGAGCCATTAAATATTACGTCGACTGAAGAGTCACCGCGAAGTTGTTTTGCTGAACTCTCCCCCATTACCCAACGCACGGCATCAATTACATTTGATTTACCACATCCGTTTGGTCCAACAATACCAGATAAGTTTGCTGAAATTGGTACAGTTGTTGGCTCTACAAATGATTTAAAGCCAGATAACTTGATTTTTTTTAGTTTCATGTGAATTATAAAATTTATTTGATCTTTCTAGTAATAAGATAGCATAGATATAATCTGTTTTTACAAAATTGACACCCCCAACTCACTCTGATATATTTTTCTAATCCTTTATAAATCAAACAAGTAATCTAAAAGATTATAAAAATCATGAATACGCAGTTTTATCAATATCTTAACTCCCAAATAGAAGAAATCAAAAACAACGGAACTTATAAAAAAGAAAGAATTATAACTAGCTCTCAAAGCCCTGAAATTAATCTTCAAAATGGCGAGCATGTTATTAACTTCTGCGCTAATAACTACTTAGGTTTGGCTAACAATGCTGAACTAATTAAAACTGCCAAAGAATCATTAGATCAATACGGTTATGGCGTGGCGTCAGTGAGATTTATTTGTGGAACACAAGATATTCATAAAAATCTAGAGCATAAAATTAGTCAATATTTAAATATGGACGATACCATTGTTTATGGCTCATGTTTTGACGCTAACACTGGTCTTTTTGAATCTTTATTAACTGCTGAAGATGCCATTATTAGCGATGAATTAAATCATGCCAGTATTATTGATGGTGTAAGATTATGCAAAGCTGCTAGATATCGTTACAAAAATAATGATATGAAGTCGTTGGAGGAAAACTTAATAGCAGCTGATAAAAACGGCGCACGTTTTAAGCTAATAGCTACTGACGGCGTATTTTCAATGGACGGCATTATCACTAATCTTAAAGGTATCTGTGACTTAGCCGAAAAATACAATGCCATTGTAATGGTTGATGATTCTCACGCTACCGGATTTGTTGGCCCTAAAGGACGCGGAACGGCGGCATATTGCGGTGTTGAAGGTCGAGTTGATATTATCACTAGCACATTGGGTAAAGCGCTAGGTGGTGCATCTGGTGGCTTTGTTGCTGCTAAGCAATCAATTGCTGAACTATTACGCCAAAAATCACGCACTCATTTATTTTCTAATGCAGTACCTCCTGTAGTCGCTGCAACAGCGATTAAAGCAATTGAAATAGCAGAGCAAGCTGATGATAGACGTGAGCAGTTAGAAAAAAACCAACAGCGTTTCCGTGAAAAAATGCAGCAAGCTGGATTTGATTTAGTTCCAGGACATCATGCAATCATTCCAGTTATGATTTATGATGAAAAAAAGGCAAGCCTTATGGCTGATAAATTACTTGAGCATGGTATTTATGTTATTGCATTTTCTTTTCCAGTAGTTCCCAAAGGAAAAGCGCGTATAAGAACACAAATGGCTGCGACTCATACATTTGACCAAATAGATAAAACTGTTGCAGCTTTTACCGCTGTTGGCAAAGAAATGGGGATTATTTAAATTTTATGAAAGCACTTTCAAAATTACATAAAAAACCAGGGATTTGGATGATTGAAGCGGAAACGCTTAATAAAAACGATCTTGGGCATAACGAAGTGCTAATTAAAATCAAAAAAACTGCAATTTGTGGCACAGATTTACATATTTATAATTGGGATGATTGGGCGCAAAAAACTATTCCTGCCCCAATGATCACTGGTCATGAATTTGTTGGTGAGATTGCAGCTGTTGGTACTGACGTTAAGCATTTTAATATTGGCGATAGAGTTTCTGGCGAAGGTCACATAGTTTGTGGTGTATGCCGTAGTTGTCGCGCTGGTACTAGACATTTATGTCGTGAAACTATAGGCGTTGGTGTAACTCGTCAAGGATGTTTTGCTGAATATTTAATTATTCCAGCGGAAAATGCTTTTCATGTTCCCGATAATATTTCTGATGATGTTGCGAGTATTTTTGATCCGTTAGGAAATGCTGTTCATACAACATTGGCTTTTAATTTGATTGGTGAAGACGTGTTAATTACTGGTGCAGGTCCAATTGGAATTATGGCTGTTGCCATTGCAAAACATGTTGGTGCACGTAATGTTGTAATTACTGACATCAATGACTATCGCTTAGATATGGCTCGCAAAATGGGAGCAACTAAAGCTTTAAATATCAAGGATCAGGATCAAATCGAAGCGCTTCAAAATACTATGAATGAACTTGGTATGATTGAAGGTTTTGATGTTGGTTTGGAAATGTCTGGTAATCATGGTGCTATTAACGCAATGATTAAGACTTTACGCCACGGCGGAAAAATTTCAGCTCTTGGCGTTACTAATGGTGAACCTAGTATTGCATGGAATGACATAGTTTTCCATGGTTTAGAGCTTAAAGGTATTTATGGTCGTGAGATGTATGAAACCTGGTATAAAATGATAGCTATGCTTGATAGTGGTTTAGATATCTCATCAATTATTACGCATCATTTTAATGTTGATGATTTTGAACAAGGGTTTCAAACTATGAAATCTGGACAATGCGGTAAAGTAATTTTGGATTGGCAAAAATGATTACAAAAGAAATAGAGCAAAAATGGTATGACTTTTGGCAGCAAGAAAATTTGTTTGCCCCGCAAGGTGATGGTGCACCCTACTCTATCGTAATTCCACCTCCCAATGTTACTGGCAGCTTACACATGGGACATGGTTTTCAAGATACCTTGATGGATATACTTGTACGCTATAACCGTATGATGGGTAAAAAAACTTTGTGGCAGATGGGAACTGATCATGCCGGTATAGCCACACAAATGTTAGTTGAGCGCAAAATTGAACGCGAAGAAAATTTAACTCGTCATGATTTAGGACGTGAAAAATTTATTGAAAAAGTTTGGGAATGGAAAGCTGAATCTGGTGGCAAAATTGAACAGCAGATTAAACGCCTGGGAGCTTCTATTGATTGGAGTGATAATCGTTTTACGATGGATGAAGGATTAACTCGTGCGACCCAACAAGCTTTTATTAAATTATATGATGAAGGACTAATTTATCGTGGCCAACGCTTGGTAAATTGGGATCCCATTCTTAAAACTGCCATTTCGGATTTAGAAGTTGAAAATAAAGAGCAAAATGGTAGTCTTTGGCACATTGCATATAAAATTAAAGATAGTAATCAAAAAATAGTTATTGCAACAACTCGCCCAGAAACTTTACTTGGTGATACTGCAATTGCAGTTAATCCTAATGACGAGCGCTACAAAAATTTAATTGGCAAAAAAGTTATAGTTCCTATTTGTAATCGTGAAATTATAATTATTGCTGATGAGTATGTTGATCAAGAATTTGGTAGTGGCTGCGTAAAAATAACTCCTGCTCATGATTTTAATGATTATGATATTGGTAAACGCCATGATTTAGAATTTATCAATATTTTAACTCCTGATGCTAAATTAAATGAAAACACGCCAACTGATTATCAAAATTTAGATATTAAAACTGCTCGTAAAAAAATAGTTAAAGAATTAGAAGAATTAGAGCAGTTAATTAAAACAGAAGATCATAAATTACAAATTCCATATGGCGATCGCAGTGGTGCAGTTATTGAACCATATTTAACTTATCAATGGTATGTAAAAGTTGAGTCGTTAGCCGAGCCAGCTATTGCTGCTGTACGAAATGGCGATATCAAATTTGTTCCTGAGAATTGGCAAAACACTTATTTTTCTTGGATGGAGAATATTGAAGATTGGTGTATTAGTCGTCAATTATGGTGGGGACATCGCATACCAGCTTGGTTTGATGAACAAGATAATATTTATGTTGGCGAGTCAGAAGATCATGTTCGTGAAAAATATAATTTAGATCATAATTTAAAACTATCTCAAGATAATGATGTTTTAGATACTTGGTTTTCATCTGCGCTATGGCCATTCTCAAGTTTAGGTTGGCCAGATAATACTGAAAAGTTAAATAATTTTTACCCAACCAGTGTTTTAGTTACTGGTTTTGATATTATTTTCTTTTGGGTTGCCCGCATGATCATGTTTGGGCTTAAATTTACTGGACAAGTACCCTTCCCCGTTGTTTATATTAATAGCATTGTTCGTGATGCTGAAGGCCAAAAGATGTCTAAATCAAAAGGAAATGTTTTAGATCCTCTTGATTTGGCGGATGGAATCAGCCTTGATGATTTAATTAAGAAGCGTACCGCTAATTTAATGCAGCCAAAATTAGCAGAAAAAATAAAAAAACAAACTGCAAAAGAATTTCCAGAAGGAATTCCGGCTTTTGGCACTGACGCATTACGATTTACTTTTTGCGTATTAGCTTCTAGTGGGCGCGATGTAAATTTTGATTTAAAGCGTTTAGAAGGTAGTCGAAATTTTTGTAATAAACTGTGGAATGCTGCGCGGTTTATTTTCATGAATATTGATAAGGAAAACCTCTCTGTCGGGGGAGATACTAGCCCCCTTAATAAAGGGGGCAGCGCCGCAGGCGCGGGGGTTTTCAATTCCACAGATAAATGGATTTTAACTAAATTACAAGAAGTTATTAAAACTTCACATCAGCATTTAGAAACATATCGCTTTGATTTGTATGCGGCGAACTTATATGATTTTGTATGGCACTATTTTTGTGATTGGTATTTAGAGTTTTCTAAAGCTAATAAAGATTCTAAGAGCACTAAAGATTGTTTATTACTTGTTCTTGATAATATTTTGCGTTTATTACACCCAATTATGCCATTTATTACTGAAGAGATTTGGCAGGAAGTGGATGCCCGCCTTCGCGGGCATGACGAAAATGGTGACCGTCATTCCCGCGACGAACGTCATTCCCGCGAAGGCGGGAATCCAGGATCAATAATGATCACAAAATATCCTGAGGAAAACAAAGATCTTGAATATTTCAACGACTACAAAAACATTGAAATCATAAAAAACATAATAAATTCAATACGCAATATCCGCGGCGAAATGAATATAACACCAAGTGCGCAAATTGAATTAATTATTAAAAATGCTGATGATAATCAGCAAAAATTAATACTAGAGAATCAAAAATATTGTGAGATGTTAGCGAAAATTAACAAAATTTCTTTTGATACTGTTAATACACCAAAGATATCAGCAACAGCTATTTGCGGTAATCTAGAACTACTAATTCCTTTAGAAGGTGTAATTGATCTTGAGCAAGAAATTGCTAGACTTAAAAAGAATTTAGAAAAACTGGAAATTCAACGAAGCAAAATAAAAGCAAAATTGGATAACCCAAATTATATTTCGCGTGCACCTGAGCATTTAGTGGCGCAAGATAAAGAAATTTTTGATGATTTTAGCAATCAAGTTAACAAAATAAATAAAAAAATTGCAGATTTACGGAAATAACGTTTAAAATCAGCATGTTATGCTGCATTGAAAATTTATCCTATCTAGTGCTTTTTTTTACATTTTATGATACCATTCAGACAAGTAGATAAAAAATGATGTAGGCCCACCGACATGCTAGGAACAAGTCAAAGCGCTGAAGAATTTCAGGATTACGAATATTCTTTAAAGTCAGGATGGAGGTATTTACTAGCCTTCTTGCTTGTCATTCTAATGGTAGCTTCTGTTGGGGCCACTTCTGTTATAGATATAGCTAAATTTATCACTAGAGATGCCCCTATACTCGCTCAATCGTACGCTTCATTAGGGGGTACACTAATAAGTATTGCTAGTTATATCATACCAGCTTCTTACTTTACAAATGCCGTTGTGATAAAAGGCATTCAAAGTTTGAAGCATACTGCGATATTTACCACTAGCAACGATGAAGAATTATGTGACAAGGAAAAAACTCGCTTCCAAAAATTTACTGGTTACATCAAAAATTTTGTCAGCGTTCCATCCACCGAAAAAGAAAAAATAGCCCAACTAAAACATGAATTAGATGGCAGCGCTATTATCACTCACCCAGGGAAACTTGCAGAGACTGAAGCAGAAGAATTTTCTAAAAAATTTTATTCTCAAGGAATATTTTATAAAATTGGAACTGGAATTTATAATCTACCCATTATAGGCATAAAAAAATCTTTTGCATGGATTTTAAGCCACAAAAAAGTTGTCGATTTTTTTTATAAAAAAAATAAAATTAGCACGTCAGATAATCCTAAACCTTTACAGAAGCAAATTGATGAAGACGAAAAATTTAATTTAGATAAAAAAAATAATGATTGCTCTAAGGAAATAAGAAGTGTCTTAGGAAAAAGCAAAGATTTATTTTTTAATCTTCTTATTAAAAAAGATGGTATAGGCGAGTGGTTTAACGATAGCGAATTTCAAAGAAAAATATTAGAAGACCCTAATTTAGAACAAAACATTCATGATATAAAAGTAGTTTTTTACATTAATGAATGTATCAGATTATTTGATGACGCAATTCGCAATAATGATGAAAAAAAATTAAATAAGTTTGTTGCTCAATATTTAGAATTAAATTCTGAAGAGAATAGAAAGACATTAGCAAAAAATTTATTAGAAACTTCATCAAGGGAAAATAAAAATAATGAAATCTATAAATTAATAACTTCCTATATTCCTTCAGATTTAAAATATAAGCCTCGTTATATAATATCGGAAAACGATATTCCTAGTAATAAACTTTCCGTTAGATATAAAATTGGCGATTTTTTCGCCAATTTTTTTACGCTATCACTAACTGCTTGCTGTATATACACAGCATTTGGAACAGGTTTTGTTGGAATAATTGCATTAATGTCTGTACCTCCTGTTGGAGCAGGTATATTATTAGCTTTATCTCTCGTTGGTTTCATTGGTATGTCTTGGACCCCTCTGGTTAATTTTTTTCATTCTCTTTTTGGCATGGAAAGACCTGAGGCAAGTCAGATTAGGTATTTAGAAAAAAGAAAGAAAAATCTTATTGAAACAAAGGATTTAATGCAAAAAAGAGCTAGTGATTTAAGCACTGCATCTTTAATAATAGAATCTATTGGAAATGAAATAGTTAGTAAAGAATCACAAAAAAAACTAATAGCTGTTCAAGCAGAACTAGAAGAATCAAGACGAAGCTCGACTTCCCCAATTTCAGCAACCCCGAGTAGTCCTACAACCTCATCACCTATAACCGAAAATCAAAGAAGATCTTTAGAAATTATGTCTTTAGCTGATGAATATTTGCCTAGATTAGAAACTTTTAAAGAATTAAATACTGAAACTCAATTATTAGTTAAAGACACTTTAATTAGAATTAGCAGAGCTTTTTTAGACGGCACTATTGATGATAAAATAAAAAATGGAGTGCTTTCAAATGGACATAAAGATATAACAGAAGAAACTGTTTCAAGCTTATGGACAACACCAACTAATCCTTCAGCAGCTGCTTCTTCTAATGAAAATCATACGACTATAGTTAAAGTAATCAATTCTTGCCGCTCAAGATCAGTATCTCCAGCCCATCAGCTAGAGGGCCGTACTAGTCCACACAGAGTCTTAAGCGCTGGAGGAGTAGCCTCATCATCAGCCTTTTAATAATTAACTTTTATTATGCAGTACCCATTAACTCGCTCACGTCGCTTAAGATCAGATAAATTTATTCGTAATCTTTGCCGTGAAACTGTGTTAACTCCACATGATTTTATTTATCCAGTTTTTATTCAAGATGGAAAAAATATAAAAAGCGAAATAAAATCGATGCCGGGAATATACCGCATGACTATCGATTTATTACTAAAAGAATGCGAAGAGTTAGTAAATTTAGGTATACAAGCTATTGTACTTTTTCCAGCCATTGAAAATGATTTGAAAAGCTTAAGTGCTACTGAGTCTTATAGTCAAAATGGTCTCGTGCAAAGAGCTATTCGTGAAATAAAAAAAAGATTTCCTGAGCTTGGCATAATTACTGATGTCGCACTTGATCCTTACACGTCACATGGCCAAGACGGTATTATTGATGAATCAGGATATGTACTAAACGATAAAACTTGTGAAATTTTAGCAAAGCAAGCTTTAAGTCATGCCGAAGCTGGCGCTGATATCGTAGCTCCATCAGATATGATGGATGGTCGAGTAAAAATTATTCGCGATATTTTAGAGCATAATAATTTTTTTAATACAAAAATATTAGCTTATACTGCAAAATATGCTTCGAGCTATTATGGACCATTTCGTGATGCAGTTGGCTCAGGTGCATCATTAGGTAAAAAAGATAAAAAACAATACCAAATGGACCCGGCAAATATTTTAGAAGCAATTACTGAGGCTAAATTAGATATAGCTGAAGGTGCTGATATTATTATGGTAAAACCTGCCCTACCATATTTGGATGTTATTCGCGAAGTCTCACAAAATTTTTCAATTCCAACGTTTGCTTATCAAGTTAGCGCTGAATATCACATGCTAAAAACAGCGATTCAAAATGGAGTTATGGATGAAGAAGCTGGTATCTTAGAAACCTTAACTTCTATAAAACGCGCTGGCGCACGAGCTATTTTGACTTACTTTGCAAAAGACGCCGCAAAATTTTTAAGATAATAATCTTAATGACAAAAGTCTGTACTATACTAAATCTAAATATTAAATTTTTATTTATTTATGTTTGATTTTACTAATACGGTAAAAGTTGTATCATCAGCTTTGTCGGATACTGTTTTTAGCGTTTTTACTTGGATAGAAGAAGCATCTGATGAATTAATTGGCATTGAAACCGTAGACTGCGATGAATTATTAGATTCTTTTGAAATTCCCCCTACTTCCGCATTAAATCCAGATAAGGAAAAAAATGAGTTTCGTAAATATATTAATCGCGGAGATTTTTCTTTAAATGATACTAAAATAGCATGCCCAGCTGAAACTTCTGATCCTATTGAATTTGCCTGGGATAATTATTTTAAGGATCTTATAAGTAAAGAATTTTATACCTTACTTACACAATATTTGAGCTTTATAAAAGAAGAGCCATATCGCGTATTTTTAGAATATTTCGACAGCTTATCACGAAAAATTTTACGCAATGATCCTAGATTTTCTGACAGTAAATTTAATATTAGTATTGATAAAGAAAATCCAAATAACTTAACTATTACCTTAACAAAATATTTTGTTTATAGTGACGCTTTTACACCTGAAATGGATAGTGGCAACCAAATTAAAGTTAATATAAATATTAGTATTCAATATAAAAATGATAATCTACTCATAACAGAAAAATCTCTATCAGTATTAGGTGACACTGATATTTTTGATGAACTAGAGCGAATAAAAACTCCTATAAGCCCTATTGCACCGCGCTCACCGTGTTCTCCGTAATACGCTTTAACGCTTCTACTGCTTGCTTGTCACCTTGCGCTGCAGCTTCACGAATTAGGCTGCGCCCTACTTCTTTATTTTGCTTTGTACCTTGAGCATAATAATAAATATATCCTAGGGCATAAGTTGCCTTAGCATTTCCATTCGCACTTAAAGGGCGTAGGTATTGTACTGCACAATCATTATCACCATGTTTAAAACATGATTGTGCCATTGCCCATAATTCATGATTAGTCATAGAATTAATCTCAGCATAATTTTTTCTATTATAATTAGTACAAGAACACAACAACGTTATAATACCTAATATTAAAAAATTTTTTAAATAACGCAAAATGACCTCCAAATTAATATCTAATGACAATGCTAATACGATTATAGCTGAAGTGTGCAAAATAGCCCAAAGTGCTGGAGAAAAAATTTTAGAAATTTATAATCAAGAAGAGTTTGATATTAATATAAAATATGATAACTCTCCAGTTACAGAAGCAGATTTAATTTCCCATCAAATTATTGAATCTGGTTTAAAAAAAATTACTCCGAATATTCCTATTTTATCTGAAGAGTCTGAGCCTATTGATTATGAAATAAGAAAAAATTGGAAACAATTTTGGCTAGTTGATCCATTGGATGGCACTAAAGAGTTTATTGGTAGGACAGGAGAATTTAGTATTAACATTGCTTTAATAGAAAATAACAGACCAATATTGGGAGTTATTTTTGCGCCTATTTTAAACACATATTATTATGCCTCTATATTTACTGATTCTTCTAAAAAAATAGAAAATAATAACCCTATAAAAATATCGTGTAAAAAAATTAATAAAAATAATATTAAAATAGCCGTTAGCCGCAGACATGATGATGACGAAAGAGTCAAAGAATTTATGAGTAGCCTAAGTGCTAAAAATATAGAACTTATTCTTATGGGCAGTGCCATTAAAATATGTGCAGTTGCTGAGGGTCTAGTTGATATATATCCTCGCTTCGGGCCTACTTCAGAGTGGGACACCGCTGCCGGACAAATTATTTTAGAGCGATCTGGAGGTAAGATATTGAATTTAAACGATAATAATTCTTTGGATTATAATAAAAAAGATTTAATAAATCCTAATTTTCTAGCCATTTCAGACACTTTATAGTACAATAACTAACTATTAGTAAGTGATATATAGAGTACCAAAACATGCAACTTTTTGTCGCGGGCGATAGAGATTCCGACCCAATAGCTATTATAGATGATCTGATTAAATCTGGTTTTTACGTAACTGAAGGAGTAGATTTTTCAGGCATAAAAAATCTTATCAATGAGCTAAAAGAAAATTTTACAACCGAAAAATTTGCTGAATTTAGAACTGAACTATCTAAGATAAAAATAAAAGAAGATGCCCCTAGATTTCTAGATCTTGGTGATAATTTTTCAGATAGAATTGGTAATGATCTGATAAATATGGCGATATACGCTGACATAATAGAAAAAAACGTAAATTTTACTAGTGTTTTATCAAACCATGTTCAAATGCTACTGACTATTTACTATTTATACCTTAATGAAGATGGAACTGTAGATTGGCCAGGTAGTAATTTTACTAATAATCCTGTAGATTTTGATAAATTTTCTAAGGAAATAAAAAGCTCATATAATGACCTTGTTACTTCTTTAAAGTATGATGACAGATTTAAAGCATGCTATCGATCTTTATTTACTATGCTAGGTAGTATTAGCGCTGATAAAACAGGGGAGCTAGGAAAATATGCTACTGGATTTATAAAAAATACTTTGCTACCTCGCATGAACTTATTGCACATTGAAAATATTCCTTTTTATACAAATGGAGCAGATAATTTAATACCTATTTTTACTCATGCTCCAATTGACCGAGATATTATTGCTGGAGCGCTAAAAAATATAGGGATTACTTATAGTCAAGAAAGTTCTCGTGATGAAAAAATAAAACAACTAAAATTATTAAATGAAAAATTTAAAAACATTCTGTTATTAAATAAAAATAATTTTTTATCATATATTAGCGCTCTAGTAACAGAAGATGAAACAGATTTTCCAGATATTTATAATTTTCTCTGGAATAGGCCACTATCGGGAAAAGAATTATTAACAGCAGAAGATGGTATTTTTAATATTCATGGACATGACCATCATCGGTCAATAAAAGCCAATAGTCAATTCTCTTATTTTCACTACTCGATAGATTCAAAAAGGGCTCTAAAATCAACAGAATATTCACAATTAAAACCAGGAGAACTAGTTAACATAAGCTTTGATAATATTTTATCTAATAATAAATTTGAAATTTTTCTAAAATACTGCGTTGTTTTTAATGATCCACTTCGCTTAGATGATGTTTTTACTTTACAAGACGATGATGACGATGACAGTTATATTGTCAATCCTGAATTTTGTTTATTAGTTAATAATAACGAAAAAGATCTATTTTATGGCTTTAGTTCATTTTTACTAGCTGTATTTTTAGGACACACAGAAATAGTAAATTTAATGCTTGATCAGGAAGATATTGTAGATGATTTATTAGTTCGCAAAACAGCAAAAACTTCTCCTAAATTAGCAGAATATAGTAATAAAACCGCGCTAGAAATTGCAGAAATGTGTGGACATAAAGAAATAGCAGAAATTTTACAAGGAAATATTGAATTTAAAGAAAGTATTTTAGGGAAACGCTCACGTGAAGAATCTGATAATGACTATAGTGATAGCGAATCAGAAAATACACCTCCGCCGCTTGTGCGAATAAGAAGAGAAGAGCCTCAACATTATTCACCTATAGCTGCAACAGCTGCAACAGCTGCCGCTAGTTTACAAAAATAATATATAATAAATTTCGATTACTTTAGTAAAATAAAAAAGGAGCTTTATGAAGAAATTAAAATTATCTATTATTTCTTGCGCATTATTTTCATCTTTTAGCTATGCTGATAATTTTAAAATCACTGGTGTAGAAGAAGTTAGTATAAATAACAATTTGGGTAATGCTGAAAAAATTGGCATATTAAAAGTTGAACCAGGTAAAAACTTCTTAAAAAAATCTATTTATTTTTCAAAAAAAAATAATAAATTTAATTTAAATCACGAACCAAGAGTAGTTGATTTGGGAATGGGAAATGTTCCAGTATTACATCAAGGTCATCATGGAACATGTGTAACATTTGCTGAAACAGCAGCACTTGACGCCCTACACAATGCTGGTGACTATATTAGTCAAGAATGTTTATTAGCACTTGGAAATTATAAATACAATACACATGAATGGGAAATGTCTGGCTGGGATGGCTTATATGTTCATAACGGGCCAAACAGGCTTAAAATGTATGGCATTGTAAGCAAGGATAATTGCCCTTTTACTTATCCTGATACTTTTTCAACACTATCACCTGCAGAATATAAATCGTTAAGTTTTGGTAAACAATGGGCAAATCACTTTAAAGCTGAATTTTTACCAATGGAAAATATTAATGCTGTACGTGAGCAATTAGATAGCGGTAACAGAGTTGTTATTGCCTCTTTACTAAATCTTATTGATAGCAAAGCCGGTTACCCTATCGATGCTACTCACCCAACTGGTTATTGGAGATTACCTGATAATGAGCAAGATAGAATGGAATTTTTTAAAGATATGTATATGTATGGAGCTATCGGTGGTCATGCTTTAATTATTACTGGTTACGATGATTTTGAGCAAAGATTTAAAATCAGAAATTCTTGGGGCACAAGATTTGGTGATAATGGCGATTTTTATATGTCTTATGAATATTATGTCGCAATGGTTAGTAGTGCTTATGGAATGGTGAAGGTGAGATAAAAAACCCCTCTGTCGGCAAAGCCGACATCTCCCCTTTACAAAAGGGGAGTTATAAAGCCCCTATTAAAGGGGAGTTATAAAGCCCCCTTATTAAAGGGGGCAGCGCCGAAGGCGCGGGGGTTTTTCTAAAACGGAATATCGTCCTCAAATTCTTCAACAACTTCTTCTTTAGAATTTTTTACTTTTTGATTTGAATTTGAAGATTCATAAGAAGGACTTGAAGCAGAAAAATCATTAGACTGACCTTTGCCATCTAGCATTGTCATTTCACTACCAACAATTTCTGTTGTATAACGATCTAAACCACTTTTATCTTGCCACTTACGTGTACGTAAACTTCCTTCAACATAAACTTTTGAGCCTTTCTTCAAGTACTCACCAGCAATTTCACCAAGTTTATTAAAAAATACTACGCGATGCCACTCTGTACGCTCTTGCATTTCATTTGTATCTTTATCACGCCAAGAATCAGTTGTTGCTATGCTTAAATTTGCAACAGCGCCACCACTTGGCATGTAACGCATTTCCGGATCAGCGCCTAAATTACCTACTAGAATAACTTTATTAACTCCTCGAGCCATAATTTTCCCCCATGTTGTTTAAAATTAACCATACTATAGCGAGTATAGCGGCAAAAATAAATACTACTTTATCTGATTGTGAATGCTGATGTAAAACTCCATACATTATCCCACCAAACGCAGGACCTAAAAACTGACAACTTGATTGAAAGCCTAATGCTGCGCCTTTAATACTAGGATCGGACATTTTTGACACTAAACTTGGAATCTGAGCTTCTAAAAAATTAAATGCCGTAAAAAATATAATTAACCCTAATAAAAACTGATAGTTATTATTAGCAAAACTAAATAATATCTCTGCTAAAAATAATAATATTATTGCAAAGCTAAAAAATAAATTTAACTTATTTTTTCTCTCCGCCACGATCATTGCTGGAACAAAAAGAAATATAGATGAAATAAAAGAAATTAAATAAAAATTACCCTGTGAGCTACGAGATAAATTTAAATTATTCAAAAATATGTTTGGTAATACAGTAAAGTTAATAATCATAATGGCATGTAGCAATAAAATACCTATTGATAACTTAACTAAACTTAAATTACTCAAAACTGCTTTAAAATTTTGAGTAAAATTTTTATTAGAAATAATAACTGGCTTAGTTGGTATTTTAAAAAATAAAATAAATAAAGCAATAACTCCTAATAACGCTGCAATATAAAAAATAGTGTCAATACTAAATTGACTATTTAGATATGGTCCAACTATAAAACCAATAGCAAAGCTTGCACCAATACTCATACCAACTAGTGCTGTTGCTTTACTGCGATCTTGGCTACTAGTTAAATCTGACAACAAAGCCAATAAGGCTCCAGAAACAGCACCAGCTCCTTGCAAAACACGTCCAAAAATTAATATATAAATATTATGGGATAATGCACAAACTAGACTTCCTATAATATATATAAGTAATCCTAATGCTATTATTTTTTTCCTGCCAAAAAAATCAGATAAAACTCCAAAGGGAATTTGCAATAAAGCTTGGGTTAGGCCATATCCTCCCATAGCAAGACCAATTAGTAGTGAAGTACTATTTTTAAGATTACTTATATATAAAGATAAAATAGGAAGAAGCATAAAAAGCCCAACCATTCTAAGACCAAAAATTAAAGCAATAAACAACGTACTGCGTAAATCGTTTTTATTCATAATGATTTATATTATTTTTGTTTGGATAAAAAATTCGCTACTCGCTTTGCAAAATCTGGCGTTGCACAACAATCTAGAAAACTAGTAGTTTCAGCCGCTAATTGAGATTCTAAATTATTATCCCAAGATTTATTAAGTAGCATTTTTGCTTTTCCTTGTGCAATTTTAGGACCTTTAGATAATTTATTAATTATTGAAGATATTTTACTTTCATATGTATTATCATCGCAAATAAAATTAACCAAACCAATCTTAGCAGCAAATTCAGCATCAAATAATTCTGATAATAACAATAATTCCGCGGCTTTTTTACTGCCGACTGCTCTTGGTAATAAATAACTTAAACCGCCATCTGGAGTTAAACCCAAATTTAAATAAGCAAGATTAAATTTAGTATTTTGATGCGCAATAATAATATCAGAAGCTAACATTAAACTAATACCAGCCCCTGCTGCAGAGCCATGAACCGCACTAACAACTATTTTTTTCATCCCTGACAAAATTTCTATAGAACGATTAAGGTGCAAAATTGCGGTACGCGTATATTCACTATTTTCTTTTTTTGCGCCTTGTTGTAAAAAATTAACATCACCGCCAGCCATAAATGCTTTGCCATTACCCGACAATAAAACAACATCAATATTATTATTTTCAGCAATGTCTTCTAAACAATCTGGCAACTCTTCACTCATTTGCCAATTATAACTATTTAAATAATCAGGACGATTAAAGGATAGCTTTGCAATATTACCATCAATATTAAGCTCTAAAGTTTCCATATAAATTTAAAAATATAATAAACCGTTATTATCCATCATAGCAGATATATTAGTGTCGAACCATGAATCATAAAAGTTAGCCGTTTTAACTTGCAAAACGCCCATCTTATTTGATCCTATATCAATATCTTTATTATCTTTATCAACAATACGTACTGAAATATTAGGTAATACATGACCAGTTAAAATATATTTACCATTATTTAGGCTTGGAACTTGGAAGCTAATTAATGAATTAATGTCATTAATCATTAAACTTGATATTAAGTTAGATTGCATTTTACGACAAAATTTTAATAAAAAATCCTGCGACTCAGTATCAATTGACTCATTAACTATAGAATATTTTAACTTAGCAAATAATTTAGAACTAGCTAGCTTATAGTAACTTTCATAACCTTTTATATTATCAAACAATACTGTAACGCGGCTTTTATATAACTGTCTGATAATAGACTTGTTATTGTAAAGGCTATCATTGCAAACTAAACCACTTCCTATAATTAAAGGAAACCATAAATTAAAAATATAAGAAAAAGGATCTGAAAAAATATGTAAGCAGGAAAATTTGTCTTTTGCTTTAACTTTTAATATTTGGCGTATGCTAAATATGTTACTAAATATATTTTGCTGAGATAAATTAATAGCTTTGCTACTTTTATCAAAAACTAAGGCGTTAAAATTATAAGCATTATAATAATCACCATAAATTTTCATTAAGTATTTAGATGGAATTAATAATTTTGCAAAAAATACTAAAATTCTATCTACGGTAGTATATTCAAGATTTATATCTTCCCAGTAAACTATTTTTGAATTTAATGGCGCTTGACTAGTACCAAAAAATCCATGATTAGTATAAATTATATCTACTTTCTCAAAAGTAGAAATATTTTCCGAAGATAAATTAATTACTGTTTTTCCTAAAAGACTAAAAGACACATTTAATAAAATACTTTCTACTGACGGCGGCATAAAAATACCTATTGCATCGTCATTTTTATGATGCTTATATAATTTTTGAGCCGTTAATAAACAATAATCAATAAACTTTCCATACGACCACTTATTTCCATACAGATCACTGCAGAAAAAACGCCATGGATGCAGGCGATTTGCAGATAAAAACTCTTTTCCCAAATGCAAAATTGGTAATTTTTGCACTTTTTTAGAAGATATAGACAATTCTGAGATATTTTGACGCAACATCCAAGGATTAGTATCTTTTAAATTAACACTATCTCCCATGCTTACTGTTACTTGAGTAAACGGTTTTATGCCAAATAAAGAATCATCTCTTCCATCCCAAAATTGCTCAATATAAACAGGAGCTATTGGTAAATCAGAAAAATCCTCAGTTAATTTTTTAAAATTATCTGTAAAATCATAACTCCCCTTTAAATCATTATCTATAAATAAACAAACTACTTTTCCTGCTAGTAACTTATCTCTTAACATTATTTCAGCATGATTATTATCATTAGAGCTAGAAATAGTTTTAACAAGTTTGAGTAAAAATTTAATAAATCTATTCTTAAAATATTTTTTGGGAACTATGCAATGCACAGTACGTGGAAATACCATGCTCAATAATAAGCCATCAAGAAAAGATACTCGATTAGCAATGATAAGAGCAGCGCCTTTATAAGGTATGTCTGGAACCCCCATAGTTCTTACTCGATAAAGAATATGAGTAAAGAACCACAACAATGTGCGTGAAAAAAATTCTGGACAGAATTTTATGGTAGCAATTGCATAAAAAGATGCCAAAATAGATAAAAACAGCATGATTCCAGAGCTAGATACATTAAATACCCCCATTAGTAACCAAATGCTCAATACGATTGAGATCATTGCTATACCACCAAAGAAATTATTAGTAGCAATTAATCTACCCTTTTCATTTTTTGCTGGAATATCTTGCAAAATTGCATTTAGAGGTACGGAAAAAATACCAGACCAAAATCCTGTAGACGCAACAGATATAAATAAATAGAGAACATTTGGTGAAAAATACATGCCAAAACAGCTTATAACTGTAGCAATCACCCCCAAAGGTATAAGACTTGGCTCTATTTTATCTCCAGATAACCACCCTGAAACAAGACTTCCCGTTCCAACTCCAAGTCCAATCGCGACATTTAAAAGAGCGAGAGTCGCGTCGTTTAGATGAAAATGCATTCTGCCATATAGCGTTAAATTGGTAGTAATACCAAGCGCCAATGCAAAAAACATACTAATACCAAAAATAGAAAATAATAAAATATTATTATTTTTAGCAATCGCTATTCCATCGAAAATTTCTTTAAAAATATTGATATTGAATTTTTTCTCTTTTGCAGCAGCCGGAACATTTTTTACCTTAAATCCAGCAAAAGTACCAATTAAAGACAAACCAATTAAAATTAATCCGACTATAGATAAATAATCTACCAAATAATTAATTAAGAAACCGCCTAACGCACTACCTAAAATAGCCCCCATAAAAGTAACCAATTCAAGTAAACCGTTAGCTCGAGATAAATCATCTTCTCTAAATATCTCCGGCATAATGGCATACTTAGCTGGACTGAAGAATACTGACTGAGTTGTTAGTAAAAATAATATTGCTACTAAAACTGATCTGTTTTTATATGGCAAAGCAATAAATATTAAAATCATAATTAACACTTCCCAGATCTTAGTAGCAATTATGATATTTTTCTTCGAGAATTTGTCGGCTAAAAATCCTGCTATACCGGAAAAAATTAAATATGGCGCTGTAAATACTATTTGAGCCAAAATAAAATAGACATCAATTTGCTGAGAATGCAAAGCACTTAAAGCTATTAATGTCACGATCATTTTATAGGCATTATCATTAACCGCCCCCAAAAAACAGGCAATTAAATAATTAACAAAATGAGCTTGACGCGTAAGTTTAGAATATGATCCTGCAGATTTCATAATAGTCCTATAAGAAAATAGCCTTTTTTAAATCTTGAACATAATGTGCTGGGCTGTATACCAATATAATCACTTGAGGAATGTTTATTATTATCATCTTTTATTTTCCACAAAAAAACCCCCAAATTATACTCTGAAACATAGTAATGTGCTATTTTTAATTTTTTAGCATTGCATAATATCTCGCTAAAACCTAAATATTTCATATTATTGCTATCAATTTTATTAGCAATTATTTTTTTAATAAATATATCTTTTTGTTTTAACAGGGTTTTTTTCGTTAGTAAAATTTTATTTTGCTCTTCTAATTTATAAATCTTAAATTGCATAAATATCGATAATAAAAATATTATTACCATAAAAAAATTTGTCATAGCCTTTTCTCTATACTAATTTTTTTACCCCAACCACTTGCGGTAATTTTGAGTATATTGTGCTCAAAAATAATATCTGAGATATTGGAAACTATCTGATTAGTATTATTTGCAATATCTGTAAGATACAGAAAATTATTACGGGTAAAATAGCGATTTTTAATTATTTGCGATACAGAGCTAAATTTTTCATTATATTTTTTACTGTTATTTTTAATTAAATTTTCAGCATAACCAATATCAGCATGCTGACAATCGTTTATTAATAATAATTTATTTTTTATATTTTTAATCTGATCAAATTTTACATTTAGTGGTTGAGAATAAATAATTTCGATAATTTGCCTATTATTTTCAGTGTAAATATTAATAGGTTTTATCCCTAAATAATCTATGGACTCTAATGGCAAACAGTTAAAATAACCTGCATGACTAATATCATTGGCAATAATATTCACAGCCTCAAATACTGAGTTATAGAGAGACTCTAAATGGCTTTGATGCGCTACTTTTTTTAATAAATTACAAAACAGTGACATTAAAATAGCGGCTAATATAGATAATATTATGAGTGAAAAAATACACTCGAATAATACAAACCCACTATTTTTTAATTCGCATAATTTCATTTAAATTCAAATAGTTATCATATTTAAGGTTATAATTTTCAAGCGTGTTCAATAAATTTAGTAATAAAGAGAGAAAAATTAGGCTCTTTATTGTTTCAAATAACAACATGCTGTACATATTAAAGCTATCTTGCACTTTAAAAAATCAGGAAAAACCGTATTTTAATAATAAATTAGTCTATTGACTTTTAATAAACAATAACTTAATATACTTACTAACATAATATTTATTAGTTAATTAAATAATTTAAGTTTTAAAAGGGGTTTAAAAACATGTCTGTAGTACAATTGCCAAAGAAAAGAGGAAGAAAATCTGATAAGCGTGAGCGCCTAATTATCTCAGCTAAGAAGCTTATCTTACAAAAAGGGTATAATGAAACAACTCTTGCTGATATAGCTGAAGACTCAGGGGTTCCTCTTGGTAACGTATATTATTATTTTAAAACTAAAGATGCCATTTTGTCTGAAGTAATTAATCAGCATAATCAATCACTTGAGCAATCATTTACTGAGTGGGAGCAATTTAACACTGCCAAAGAACGTCTACAAGCTCTTATCAAATCTGGTTTTCAAAGCATGGATGAAACGATTAATTGGGGATGTGCAATTGGTAGCTTGTGCCAAGAATTAGGTAAATTTCACTATGAGCAAGCTAAAGAAGCTGCTACTTTGCTAGAAAAATTGATTGCTTGGACTGAAGCACAATTTGCTGGAATTATAGATGAGAAATCTTCTCGTAAATTCGCTACTAATTTAATAGCTAATTTACAAGGATCTTCACTTTTAGCTAACACCTTCAAGAATAAAAATATTGCTGAAGAGCAAAAAGAAATTATGCTTGAATGGATTGAAGGAATTAAATAATTGACACTTTGTCATTGCGAGGAGACTAGATTTCCTCGCAATGAAGATGGATATATTCTTAAATACTACTTTTTAACATCCACAAAGACTTTTCTACATATCCTAAAATATCATCAAGTAGATTAGTGGTAACAAAATCATTATCTTCTATCTGAGGATGAATAGCTTTTATTTCTTTAATCAAAGTTTCAAAATCTTTAATTACTATAGCTATTATTTCATGGCCACTAGATATTACTTCGCCCTCTTCTTTTAATGTTGCTAAAGGTAAAAGTTTGGCCAAATTAACAGGTGCTGGGCTCCCAAGAGAGCGAATTCTTTCTGCAATTTCATCAGTTAACTCAAAAAATTTCAAATAATGCTCTTCTAGCATTAAATGCATAGCACGAAAATCTAAACCAACTATATTCCAGTGAAAACTATGAGTTTTGAAGTAAATTACGTAAATATCAGCAAGTAATTTATTTAAGTTTTTAACGGTATTATCCATAATATTTCCCCTTAATTTAAGATTTATACTTCTTTAATTATTTAAGTATAGTTTTTTTATACTTTTTTGCCTGTAAAGTATAGATAATTCCAGCTAAAGTATAAATTATCGCTATTGAAAATAAAGTAATTGGCGGATGTAAAAAGATTACTACTATAATTAATAATAAGATAGCCCCCCATAAAAAAGGCACTTTTTTACGAGCATCAAAATTCTTAAAGCTATAATAACGAATATTACTCAGCATTAAACTTGCAGAGAAAAAGGCTAAAACCGCTACTGTTACTTTAAATGAAAGATCTGAATAACCATAACTATGGCAAACCCAAATAAAGCTCACAAGCAAACTTGCAGCCATAGGACAAGGCAATCCTTTAAAAAATTGACTGGCCCCACCATCTTCTAGCTGGGAATTAAAACGCGCTAAACGAAGAGCTGTCGCCGCGGCATAATAAAAAGATATTAACCACCCTATTTTTCCAAAGTCTCTAAGACCCCATAAATAGGCTATAAGTGCTGGGGCTAGCCCAAATACCATAACGTCTGACAAGCTATCATACATGGCCCCAAAATCGGATTGTGAATTAATTAGCCTGGCAACTCGACCATCAAGACCATCAAAAATTAGGCCTATAAATATAGCCATTGCAGCATAGCCAAAATGGCCTGATATGGCAGCTATAATCGCATAAAAACCTGAAAAAAGGGCCATGGTGGTCAGTAAATTAGGTATTATGTAAATACCTTTAATTGTATTATCTTTGATTCTCATAAGTTTGCTATAATTATTGTGAGGTTAGTAATCTATCAATGGCGTCAAAAAAATCTATAATAATTATACAAGGAATTACTACAGAAGGAAAAAAATTTCGTCCCAGCGACTGGGTAGAACGAACTTGCGGAGCATTATCTACCTTTAAAAAGCAAAAAATCATCTATTCCCCTTTGCTGCGGCCAGGGGTAAAAAACGGTCTAAAATGCGTATTAATTGATCCAGAATTAAAAATATCCAATCCCGAGCTTTACCGACAAATGATTGAATTTGCTGAAAATAATGGCCTGCAAATATGCAACAGTGACGATAAAAGCGATGTCAGTCTTGATTAATAAAATTTAACCATGTATTATCTTTATCATCATATCTATAAATTTTCAAATCACATAAATCTTGAAGGAGAATCATGTCTATGTCCCATGCGGTAATAGAAGCAAATGAAACAAATTTTGAAGAAGAAGTTTTAAAATCTGATTTACCTGTTTTAGTCGATTTTTGGGCAGAATGGTGCGGCCCATGCAAAATGCTAGGTCCAATTGTTGACGAAATTGCGGAATCTTATACTGGAAAAATTAAAGTTGCCAAGTTAAATGTCGATAATAATCCAAACGTAGCAGCTCAGTATGGAATTCGCGGCATACCAGCCTTGTTAATATTCAAACAAGGTGCTGTTGAAGCAACTAAAGTTGGCGCTATGTCAAAATCTCAATTAGCTGCATTTATAGATGGCATAATTAATTAATATTAAAATTACATAAAATAAATAATCATCACTCGCCCTAAATCTTAGGGCAATTTCTTTACTCTTAACAAAACCAACAAAAAATCCATTATAAAAATCGGAAAATAATATGAATCTTAACGAACTTAAACAAAAAACCCCCGTCCAACTACAAGAAATTGCTAAAGAACTAAATATTACTAATTTAGTTGGTGCGCCTAAACAACAATTAATTTTCTCTATCTTAAAAGCTTCTGTAAAAAAAGAAAAAGATATTTTAGGCTGCGGTATTCTTGAAAAATTACCGGATGGTTTTGGATTTTTAAGATCATCTGATTCTTCTTATCTTCCAGGTCCTGATGATATTTATGTATCTCCAAATCAAATTCGTCGTTTTAATTTACGCACTGGTGACACCGTAAATGGAACTATTAGAGCTCCAAAAGATAATGAGCGTTATTTTGCGCTACAAAAAGTTGAAACAGTTAACGGTGATAGCGTAGAAAGTAATCAAAATAAAATTCCTTTTGAAGATTTAACAGCCTTATTTCCCGATGAAAGAATTAAACTTGAGCGTGGTAATGGTACTAAAGATGATATAACCGCAAGAGTTGTAGATCTTTGTGCTCCTATTGGTAAAGGTCAGCGTGGACTTATTGTATCGCAGCCAAAAGCTGGTAAAACAATGATGATGCAAAACATTGCTCACTCTATAACTAATAATCATCCAGAGTGCATAGTTATTGTTTTAATGATTGATGAACGTCCAGAAGAAGTAACTGATATGAAACGCTCTGTTAAAGCTGAAGTTGTTGCTAGTACTTTTGATGAGCCTGCAGCGCGTCACGTTCAAGTTGCCGAAATGGTAATTGAAAAAGCTAAAAGATTGGTTGAGCACAAAAAAGACGTGGTAATTTTATTAGATTCTATGACTCGTCTTGCTCGCGCATATAATACAAGCCTGCCATCTTCAGGAAAAGTTCTAACTGGTGGTGTTGATGCTAACGCATTACAACGACCAAAAAGATTCTTTGGTGCTGCACGAAATGTTGAAGAAGGCGGTAGCTTAACTATTATTTCTACGTGTCTTATCGATACTGGCTCTAAAATGGACGAAGTTATTTTCGAAGAATTTAAAGGCACTGGTAATATGGAAGTATTCTTATCACGTAATATTTCCGAAAAACGCGTATTTCCTGCTATTAATATCAACAGATCGGGTACTCGTCGTGAAGAATTAATTGTAAACTCTGATGAATTACAAAAAATGTGGATATTACGTAAAATATTACACCCTATGGATGAACTTGCAGCTATCGAATTTTTAATTGAGCGCATGGAAACTAGCAAAACTAACGATGAATTTTTTGATTCGATGAAGCGTTAAAAATTTGTTATAATCTTCCAACATACTGTTTTATGGAGAAAATAGACCTATGTTGGAAGAAAATCCTAACGATCCTGCGATAAAAGCTGCAGCCGCTGCAAGTAGTTCAGAAAATATATCACCATCTCTTTTTAGTAGAATAAATTTAGATGCTCTTAATCCTGAGCATGATTCTTTTAATGACCTAGAAAGAATGTTTATTATAGCTACTGATGCCGATGGATTTGATATACAACCACTTCTAGATCAATTAGATAAATTAGATATTCCTGATGAATTTAATGAATTAACAGTTCCCAAAATTAGAGCAGAATTACTTAAAAATACTTATCCCGTTATTTATCCGCTAGATCTTCATCCTGCAATAAAAGAATTTTTTCCTGAAACTATTAGCAATGAATTTTGTAAAATAATTTGTGATTTTTTCTCATTAATAAACCATGAAAGCAAAAATTATATATTTAATATTATATTTAAAGACCCTCCCGAACAATTAGGACGTTATGGTGAAAAATATGGGCAAACTTTAATCCAACTTAAAATGATGTTAGGAGTTCAAAAGGCACTTATTAAAAAATTATCCCGGGATAGCCTTTTAAAAGAAACGATTATTTTAATTATAAATGCACATATTTCATCTTTAGATAATTTTTTACAATATGTTAATGAGCGTAGAGAACAATTAAGTTCTGTACGAAAAAATTACGACGGAATATTATTACAAGTAATAAATAGTGAAATATCTATAAATTTAGCTAAAGAAAAAATACAAGAAATAATTGAAGCTATAGAAAAGCCAACCGAGGATTCCTCAACTACTTCTGTAGTTCCATTCCAAGAAAAAGCTCGAGGTTTTGTAGCTGCCGCCGCAGGATCTAGCCAAGCAGGTCTTATTTGGTTTGGATCTGCAGTGACAAATTCCGCGTACGCTGCTGCAGCTGCTGCACGCACAGGAGTTCACCACACAGCAGAAAGATTAGCTGCTGCAACAAAACCAGCAGAGCCACCTAAACTGTAGCCCGACGTCTTCTTAATACCGGTGTAGAAAGAGGCCCTGGAGATAATCCTACCCCTTGATCTAAATCATCAAGTAAACTATCAAATGATCCGTATAACGATACTGGTGATGAAAGATAAAAAGATGAACAATCATTGGGATTTGTACGATCAACGCTTGGACTTGTTGATCTTACAGAAATAGAATCATTGGAATCTAATTCATTATCCGAAACAACAACTCTAACCACACGTACAATAGTACCTGGCGAAAAATCTTCTTGCATATTTCCTCCTTTAACTAAATTAATTATAGGATAAAGTACGGAGATTGCCTTATAACACTATAGAATATATACTTATGACATGTCGGCTAAACAACGTTTTGATCAACCAATAACACAATCTTTTATTCCAAATATTTGGGATTTTTTTGCAATAATTCTATTTTTTGGAATCTTAACTATTTTTATAAAAGCAGCTCAAGCTATGAGCACGCCATATAGTTTAGGCATAGCTACACATATATCTTTAGATCCAAAGTATTTACCGCTTTACTCAATAAGAAGTATTTTACGAATGCTAATTGCCCTAATATTTTCTTTGTTGTTTACATTTATATTTGGAACATTAGCTGCAAAATATAAGCGAGCTGAAAGAATAATTTTACCAGCAATTGATATTTTGCAATCTGTACCTATTTTAGGTTTCTTAACTTTATTAACTCCGTTTTTTATTTCTTTATTTCCAAATAGATTATTAGGACCTGAATGCGCCTCAATTTTTGCGATTTTTACTTCGCAAGCATGGAACATGGCCATAAGCTTTTATCAATCACTAAAAACTATACCTCATGAGCTAATTGAAGCATCTCAAGTTTTTCAATTAAATGCTTGGAAAAGATTTTGGCGTGTTGAAGCACCTTTCGCTGCACCAAGCTTAATTTGGAATATGATGATGTCCATGTCTGGTGGTTGGTTTTTTGTTGTAGCTTCAGAATCTATCTCTATCGCCAATCAGGATATTAATTTACCTGGAATTGGATCTTATATAGCTTTAGCTATTAGTAATAAAGATATGACTGCAATTTGGTATGCCATTATAAGCATGTTTATTATCATAACTCTTTATGATCAATTTATGTTCCGACCACTAATAGCATGGTCAGAAAAATTTAAAAACAATGATAACTCTGACAGTGATGAGACGGAGGGAAATGAATCATGGGTGCTAAATATATTTCAAAGTACAAGATTAGTTAACACTCTAATTAATTATATTTCTATTATTTTTAATAAAATTTTTAGAAATAAATTTTTTATTAAAAATAAAAAAAATAATTCTCATAAAAAATTAACAAATAAAACTTTTGATAAATATTTAAATAAATTATTAAAATTTTTACCTACTTTATTAGATTATCTAATTTTAATTTTTATTTTATATTCTTGTTATTTATTCATATCTTTTGCACGACAGCACTTTTCTGTTATGCAAATTGCGCATGTATTTTATTTAGGATTTATAACCGGATTTAGAATTTTTATTCTATTGATTATTTGCTCATTGGTTTGGGTGCCGATCGGAGTGTGGATTGGTATGAATCCACGCGCAACAAAAGTTTGTCAACCAATTATTCAATTTTTAGCTGCATTTCCACCAAACTTAATTTATCCATTAGCAGTTAGCTTAATTATTGCTTTTAATCTTAATTTTCAAATATGGACAGCACCTTTATTAATTATTGGTACTCAGTGGTATATTTTATTTAACGTGATAGCAGGAGCATCTGTTATACCAAAAGAATTACGATACGCTGTAAGAAACTTTGGTGTTTCTAAAACACTATGGTGGAAAAGATTTGTTTTGCCAGCAATATTTCCCTACTACGTTACTGGACTAATTACTGCCGCAGGTGGAGCATGGAATGCCAGCATAATTACTGAAGTCGTAAAATGGGGAAATACAACGCTAACTGCTAGTGGCATAGGTTCCTATATTACTAAAGCAGAAAATGTAGGTAATTTTGCCGATGAGGCTCTTGGCATTGCGGTTATGAGCATTATCGTTGTACTAATAAATAAATTACTGTGGCAAAGATTATATAATATGGCCGAAAGCCGTTTTTCAATAAATTAATTATCTATATTACATTATGAGCAATACTTTATTATCTTTAAAAAATATTAATAAAAGCTTTAAACGCGCTGGAAAAAGTGAATTTTTAGTCTTAAAAGATATTAACTTCACTATGAAAGAAGGCGAAATCGTTGCTTTACTTGGCAAATCAGGCTCAGGAAAATCAACATTATTGCGTATTATATCTGGATTAATTAAGCCATCAAATGGTGAAGCTTTTTTTGAAGATGACATGATTAATAAACCTGTCCAAGGGATTGCCATGGTTTTTCAAAGCTTCGCACTTATGCCATGGTTAACTGTACTTGGAAATGTAGAGCTTGGACTTGAAGCATTGGGCGTTGCCGCTGATGAGCGTCGCAGACGCGCTCTTAAAGCAATTGATACCATTGGTCTTGACGGTTTTGAATCTGCTTATCCAAAAGAATTATCTGGCGGCATGCGACAACGTGTAGGACTTGCTCGCGCTTTAGTTGTTGAGCCTAATTTATTATTGCTAGATGAAGCTTTTTCAGCACTTGATGTCTTAACTGCTGAAAATCTAAGAACTGACTTATTAGATTTATGGCATGAAAAACAAACTCGTATTAAAGGAATTTTACAGGTTACGCATAATATTGAAGAAGCCGTGATGATGGCTGATCGAATTATTATTTTTTCTTCTGATCCTGGTGAGATAAAAACTGAACTTAAAGTTGATATACCCCACCCCCGCGCATCACAAGATGAAAAAGTACGTGAATTGATTAATGAAGTTTATTTATCAATGACAAGCAAAAGAATTGAGAAAAAAGCTGCAAATATAAAAAATATTGAAAAAGACGAAAAAGTTTTTGATATTAGCCATAGATTACCTGACATCGAATTATCAGAATTAACCGGATTATTAGAAACTTTAACTTTTGAAGAAGAGCATCATCGCGGAGATTTATCAGAAATTGCTGATGACTTACACCTTAATGTTGATGATTTATTCCCAATTATTGAAACATTAGATATTTTAAAATTCGCATTTGTAAAAGATGGTATTTTACAAGCAACTGAAGTTGGTAAATTATATGCCGAAGAAGACATTTTAAATAAGAAAAAAATCTTTGCTCGTCAGTTAGAAGCCAACGTTCCGCTTGCACATCATATTAAGCAAGTAATTATGAGCTCACCAAATCAACGCGTAAATGAAGACGTTTTCGTTAATGAGCTGGAGAAAAAATTAAGCGAAGAAGAAGCAGAGCGCGTATTAGAAACCGCAATTGATTGGGGGCGCTATGCAGAGCTGTACGCTTATGATTTTGATACTGGCGAACTAAGCTTAGAAAATCCTAAGTAGATCTTCTACGACCTTTGCAGCATTGGTGCCGGCAGTTTCCATGTCTTCTGGCGTAATTTTTTCATCAGGATTATTACTAACACCACGAATAACTGCACATGGAATATCAAACATCCAACAGGTTTGCATTACTGCAGCCCCTTCCATTTCAATAACATCAATTCCTGAAGATTTCATTAATTTTACCTGTGATGGTGAATTAGGAAGAGCATCACTGGTTGCGATACTACCTAAAATTATATCTTTATTCTTTTTATTTAATTCTTGAGCTATTTTTACTAAATTATCATTTAATTTAAAACTTAGCGGCAAACTTTCTTCTTTTTGTGGGCTATATAAATACTTCTCATATTGAAACTTCACACCACTTTCAGTTAATTCACCCAAATCAACATTTATAACATTTCCCCCAATTACGACTTCTTTTTTATTCAATCGTGAGCTAATACCACCAGATGATCCAAAAATTAAAATCAAATCTGGATTAAAATCTCGTATTAATCTCGTTGCAACAATTGAGGCATTAATTTTCCCAAGACCAGACATCGCTAAAACAACATCTTTATTATGTAATTTTCCAGAGATATATTTAATATGATTAATTTTTTCAATTTTTTGATCTTTAATTACTGTTTTAAGATATCTAGATTCCTCTTCCATTGGAATTATTATTCCAACAGTACTAACTTTATCAGTAGTATTCATTTTGGCCTCAGCAATATTAAAAAACATCATTAATAATAAAATTATTCTCAAAAACATAGCAATAATATTTTAAATTTATCTCGAATTAATATTAGGGCAGGATTATAACATATCTCAAAAATTCATGATATAATTCGCCAAAATGACAACATAGGAATTAGTATGATTTTAGAGCAATTAAAAAAATACTGGCCTCTTATCGCCCTAGTTTTAATCTCTCTTTTAGCATCTGTTGCTTTGAGCTTTGGGACTTTTGGAATTGGTGGGATTTTAGCGCACATGATGCCTTTCTTTATGGGTTTTTTTATGTGTACTTTTGGAATGCTCAAAATCTTTAATATTAATAAATTTGCTAATAATTTTGCCAAATATGATCTTCTAGCAGCAAAATTTAAAACTTATGGTTACTTATATCCCTTTATTGAGCTTGGTCTTGGATTAAGCTTCTTTGCCTTAGCCAATCCGATTATAACTTGCTCAATTACTGCGGCTATTGCTTTGTTTGGAACGCTTGGTATATTTAACGCTGCTCGCAAAGGACTCAATATAGAGTGCCCATGTATGGGACAAATTTTAAAGGCCCCTGTGTCTTATGTCACTATGACTGAAAATTTGAGTATGGCTTTAATGTCTGCCCTCATGATTCAATGTGCAATTTTAGGGTCTCTTGCTAATCCAATTACAGCTATTCCAGTTGCTGCAGCGATTTTATTGCTGGGAACGTTTATTGTTTGTAAAAAATTTGTTTTTCCTGCCGCCATACAAACTGTAGAAGCTATTGGTAAGATTAACTATTTTTTTGCTAAAGAAAAAAATGCTACTGATTTAACAAATCCTCCAAAAACACTTCCTTCATGTCATAAACAGCAAAATGGTCAAGATAGTGATGATACCGGGGCTGGAACTGCAGAAAAACCAAAACAAAGTTGTTGCTCTGGGAAATAAAAAAGCCATTTTCGTCATTGCGAGCGCAGCTAAGCAATCCATAAATAACACGCTTACTAGACTTCTCTTGCAATAACGATATCAAAACTTAGGTTAAGGCATTCCATCAGAAAATTTTTCTGTAGCCATTAAGTCTTCTTTAACAAGACCAAGAGTTAAAGCAAGAGCTCCTGAAACATAAATTGAAGAATAAGTACCGACAATAATACCAATAAAGAAAGATAATGAAAAACCAAACAATGTCGGACCACCAAAAATTAATAACGCAATTACAACTAATGATGTTAAACCAGAAGTCATAATTGTACGAGACAATGTTTGGTTAATAGAAAGATTAACTATGTCTTTTGATGATGCCTTACGAACTCGCAAGAAATTTTCTTTTATTCTATCGAAAACAACAATTGTATCATTAAGAGAATAACCAATTACCGCCAAAATAGATGCAAGAGACGCCAAATCAAATTCAATATTAAAAAACGAAAAAATTCCCAAAATAATTATAGGATCATGCGCAAGAGAAACAGCTGAAGACATAGCAAAACGCCGTTCAAAACGTAATCCAATGTAAATCATCGTAGCGCCAAGAGCTATTAACACGGCAATAAAACCTTGATGGGTTAATTCTTGACCAACTTGCGAACCTACGGCATCAACACGTTTTAATGTAGCTGCATTAGTTTTACTTTGAACTATATCTAGAACTTTTTTGGCAACATCACGCTCATTAACACCTTCACGCGGTGCTAATTTAATCATGATATCTTTTGCTGAGCCAAAAGTTTGCACCTGTGCATCTTTAAAGTTATCCTTTTGTAATGCATTGCGGATTGAATCGACATCAGCATCTTGCGGAAAATCAAGCTCAATTACAATACCACCAGTAAAGTCCAAACCCCAGTTTATACCTTTGGTAAATAAACTAGTAAGGCACAACAACATTACTACTGCTGAAAAAACCGCAGTAATTTTGCGGATTTTCATAAAGTCTACTTGTGTCTGACGAAAAAATTCCATAATAAATTCCTGTTTAAATTCCTATTGGTAATTTTGGTAATTTTTTACCGCCATATAAATAATTTATAATGGCGCGCGAACCTGTAACTGCGGTATACATAGAGATTAATAAACCAATAGTTAATGTAACGGCAAAGCCTTTAATTGGTCCTGATCCCATTGAAAATAATACAACAGCAACTATTAGTGTTGTGACGTTGGCATCAACAATAGTTACCCATGCTTTACCAAAACCTGCCTGTATTGCCGCTTGCACACCAGCACCACTTCTTATCTCTTCACGAATACGCTCAAAAATAAGTACATTTGCATCAACTGCCATACCAAGTGTTAAAACTATACCTGCAATACCCGGTAACGTCATTGTCACACCTATCAATGAGCACGCTGCAAGCAATAAAAATAAGTTCATAAACAATGCTATATCAGCAATTATGCCAAATATATTGTAATACAATGCCATAAAGACAAAGATTAACACAGTACCCCAGACTACTGAATCAGTACCCATTTTGATATTTTCTTTACCTAAACTTGGACCAACAGTACGCTCTGAAACAATATGAATCGGTGCTGGTAATGCCCCCGCTCTTAATAATAAAGAAAGATTACGAGCCTCTTCCATACTTCTAATTCCAGTAACTTGAAAACTAGTTCCAAGTGCTGAATTAATAGTCGCATTGTTGATTAAATTTTTACTAACTTTTGTTACTTGCTCTTGTTTGCCACCAACTACTTTATCTTCTACCTTGCTTTCAACATAAATAGTCGCCATAGTTTTGCCAACATTATCGCGCGTGGCACGAATAAACTTATTGATTGCTTGTGCATTGCCACCTAAAGTAATAAATACTGCAGGTGTTCCTGATTGCTGATCAACCCCAGCTGTTGCCATAGTTATAGAATCACCAGTTAAAATTACACTATTACGCGCAAAATAAACCAAAGTATCATCCTGATTTTTGAATGCCGTATATCCAATAGGTGGTTTTGGCGATGAGCCCACTGGATAAATATTTGGCATAGATAGGCGAAACTCCAACGATGCTGTCTTACCAATAATATCTTTAGCACGAGCTGTATCTTGAATTCCTGGGAGCTCAACAACTATATAATTTACACCTTGTCGTGCAACTGCAGCTTCAGCAACCCCAAGCTCGTTTACTCGCTTGCGCATAGTTGTTAAACTTTGCTCAATTGCATAATCAGTAATATTTTTTTGTATTGCCTCAGGAAGATTAGCAATTAAAGAATTATTATTTGCTTTACTATAAATTAAATCAGGTATTTTCTTTAATAATAATTCACGCCCTTTTTCAGCTGAGCTTAAATTATTAAACTGCAATTTCAATTTATCTTCTGAGTTAATCGAAATATCAGAATAATTTATATTATCCTTAGAAAAATCTTCTTTTATTTGAGTAACATAAGTTTCTAGACGACGTTTTATAACTGCATTAGTATCAACTTGCATTAGAAAATGCACGCCACCGCGCAAATCAAGACCAAGTTTCATTGGCTTTGCATGAAAATAATTTAGCCAGTGAGGATATGAAGGAGCTAAATTTAATGCTACGACATAATTATTGCCTAAATTTTTCTCAAGTAAGTCTTTAGTTTTTAATTGATCCTCAGAATCTTGGACGCGAATTAACTCGCCATTTTTTTGATTTTCAATAGACTTATAAGCAATATTAGATTTTTCTAGCAAATTTACAATGCGTTCATTAAAGCTTTCAGATATTTCTTGACCTTTAATATCGTTAACCTGCACCGCATAATCTTCACCAAAAAAATTTGGTAAAGAATAAATAAATCCTAAAAGTGTGGTTATAATAACTAACCAGTTTTTCCAGCGTGGAAATTTATTTACTTCCATATAAAATGTCCTATATAGATTTTAGTGTTCCTTTTGGCAGTATATTAGAAACATAATGCTTTTGCATTTTTATTTTTGTTTCTTCATTAAGTGCTAATAAAATATAATCATCAACTATTTTTTCGATTTTTCCTAATATTCCAGAATAAGTCATAATTTCATCGCCTATCTTCAAGCCACCTATTAATGACTTTTGTGTATTTTCTTTTTGTTGTTTTGGACGAATTATGAAAAAATATGCGATAGCAAAGAAAACTATCATATAACCCCACAGCCACATTGAGCTTGGTGCTTGTTGTGCACTATTCATTGCTTACCCCTTTGAATTTGAATGATAATCATCGATTATACGTGAAAAGTATCTTTTTAGGCAAGAATGTGGTTTTGGCCTTTATTTGTAAGTTAGTATAATGTATAATTTTCTAGAATTTATTTAACTTATTGAGTATTAAGATGCCTAGAGTAATCAAAAAAATTGGTGAGAGAATTATTGATGATTTGGGAGGCCTTGTTATTGCTGCTGTTAGCGGTAACTTATTATTTGGACTGATGTTTTTATTTAGTGTATCAGTAATACCAATATATACTATGGGCATAATAAATGGAACATTTTCACCATCAAGAATGCCAGATATATTAATAATCATTAGTATGTTTGTAGCGATATTTAATTGTTTAAAGTATATAAAAAATATATTTTATGAAATAATAAATACCGATTTGATTATCAGTGATTTACGTGAAATTATAGATGACAATAAAATTAAAGAAAGTAATGCTGAAAGATTAGAAAAAATTGGGTTTCCTGCATCTGAAGTACCATATAATTTATCTTGCCCAATTACAGGAGATATTATGACATTAGCTATCTCATGTAAGGAAACTCCACAGCAAGTACTTGAGGCATTAGCTTTATTAGCCTTTTTAGAAAAAAGACGAGAAGATCAATTACCACTTGTTCATCCTGCAACACAAAAGCCTATTGGTTTTAATAGTTTACAATCAAGAACTGATATAATGATCCAATGCGCAGAATTTACAGCTAGCCAAGAAAAGTCATATAGAAAATCTGTATAATATATACTTTATATTAATATAAAATAAATGCTAAAAATAAAGTGAACTCTGAAATTGTCACACCACTATTTATATCGGCATCATTATTTTTACTTGCTTGTAATAATTTATATAAATATTTTGGTGATTTATTAAATTTCAACAATATATCAAATTATCTATTAACAGATATTATACTTGAACTTACTATTTTTTTAGTAACTGGCTTAGTAATTATTTATGGTTTAAAAATATTATACAGACCAAATAATAAATCATCTTTTTACGAACTAATGGATTCTTTATCGTCTTCATATCCAGATATCTTAAACAGTGAAAGACTTGAAATAATAAATTTTAAATCGGAAAATATACCGAAAGAATTATGTGATCCAATAACTTGGGAAATTATGACGCGCTGTTATTCTTCTAAGAAAACTCCACAACAGGTTTTAGAACAAAGTTCATTAAGAAAATTTTTAAATAGTCGAGTAGAAGATAGTTTAGATTTAATTAATCCTACAAATAGAGAATTGCTAGGTAAAGAATTTAATAACAATTTAGTGCGCAGATTAGATATTGAGTTCCAGTGCGAAGAATTTACATCTCGACAAGAAATTGAGCATGAAGAAAGTTCTGCATGCCCTATTTTTAGCGCTCTAAAAACATAGCATCTCCATAAGAAAAAAAGCGATATTTGTTTTTAATAGCTTCACTATAAGATTGCTTAATATTTTCATATCCAGCAAAAGCAGATACAAGCATTAACAAAGTTGATTTTGGTAAATGAAAATTAGTAACTAAACAATCTACAACATTAAATTTAAATCCTGGATAAATAAAGATATCTGTATCACCAACAAATTTTTCACAAACTCCGCTTCTACCAGCAGTTTCAAGACTTCTCAATGTTGTCGTCCCTATAGCTACAATACGACGACCATCTTTTTTAGCTTGCTTAATTTTACTCGCAATATCTTCCGATACTTCAATAAACTCGCTATGCATTTTGTGATCTTTAATATTATCAACATTTACTGGTTTAAAAGTCCCAGCTCCGACATGTAGAGTTATAAAGGCTGTTTCAATATTTAACTCTTTTAATTTTTGCATTAAATTATCATCAAAATGTAAACCTGCTGTTGGCGCTGCAACAGCCCCATCATTTTTGTTATAAACAGTTTGATATCTTTCTTGATCTAATTCTTCATCTTGCCTGTCAATATATGGTGGTAAAGGCATATGACCGTAATTATTGATTATGTCGATGATATTAGTATTTTCGCACTTAATAATAAATAATCCGTCTTTTTTATCAATAACTTCTAGTTTTTTATTATCAATAATTATTTTTTGTGAAATAGCTAAAGACCTATTAGCCTTAATATGGCACAAGGCTCGTGATTCACTCAAAATCCTTTCAATTAAAACTTCAACTTTTCCGCCAGTTTCTTTTTGGCCAAATAAGCGTGCGGGAATAACACGAGTATCATTAAAAATTAATAGATCATTGGGGCGCAATAAATTTAAAATATTAGAAAAATTGTAATGAGATATTTTGCTATCTTTAAGATGCAATAATCTGCTATCCGTGCGGTTTTTAAGCGGATATTTGGCTATTAGCTTTTCTGGTAAATTGTAATCAAAATCTGATAATTGGTACTGCATATAATTTTTATTATTTTCTAATTCTCCAGTTCTACTTAGAACTTACTGTCTTGACAGAAACAGAAGAAGAAGTAAATTGACTTCTATCTCTTCGTTCTACAAGTGGATAAACAGCAGAAAGACGTGGAGTTCTATCTAATTTAAATTTTATCTCTTTAATCCTCATTAAATTTAATGGCGGAACCAATGGATGAGATTTAGCCTGTTGCTTTGGTTTTGGTTTCGAACTTATCCTTGGCGTGCTTTCTTGAAACTCTGAAACCTTAAAAGATGATTCCACAGATCTCCATGCATTTCTAAAAATTTTTCTCTTTTCAAGCTTTAAGCCTTGAGCAACCAAATTAAACAAACCGCCACCACGACCCAATATCCCTAAAACACTTTTTTTTGCTCCAGTTGGATCAGAATTCCCTTTTATTGCAGCAAACAATGCCGCTTGCAAATCTACATCTATGCTTCTTCCTTTCATACAACATATTATAAACAAAAATCATTGTTTTTTATAGCCAATAAAGGTAGAATTGCGAGTATTGCCGGGGTGGCGGAATTGGTAGACGCGCCAGACTCAAAATCTGGTGATAGCAATATCGTGTCGGTTCGAGCCCGACCCTCGGTAATTTTCACAATAATAAAATTAAACTCTCCAAAAAGATCTAATCTTACCTTCTCCTGATAATGGAATTCTAGAAACAGCCCTTTCCCTCATACTTTTCCAGCAAAAATTGGGTCTTCTTAAAGGTGGATTTACAAATTTTGGTAAATTTTTTGTTTCAGCTACATCAATATCAGTAGATGGATTTACAGCTGTAACAAATCTGCTCGGACCTATTGGTGGAAGCATATTACTCAAAATTTCTATTTCCTATAAATTATAAACAAAAAAAAATCCCAACATAAATAAATACATTGGGATTTAAGGAATAAAATGCTTGGCAGTGACCTACTCTCACATGACATCTGCCACACTACCATCGGCGCTAATTAGTTTCACTTCTGAGTTCGAAATGGATTCAGGTGGTGCCTAATCGCTATGGCCGCCAAGCGTAAACTGGAAAACTTTAAAAACTTTGTCTTAAAAAAATACTTTAGTGTTATATGAACAAGACTCTCGATTAATTAGTACAGGTTAGCTTCACACATTACTGCGCTTCCACACCCTGCCTATCAACGTCGTAGTCTTCGACGAATCTTACAACCTACCGGTTGAGAGACCTCATCTTGAGGACGGCTTCCCGCTTAGATGCTTTCAGCGGTTATCCGCTCCGCATTTAGCTACCCGGCTGTGCCATTGGCATGACAACCGGCCCACCAGTGATGCGTCCACTCCGGTCCTCTCGTACTAGGAGCAGCTCCTCTCAAGTCTCTTACGCCTACGGTAGATAGGAACCGAACTGTCTCACGACGTTCTGAACCCAGCTCGCGTACCACTTTAAATGGCGAACAGCCATACCCTTGGGACCTGCTTCAGCCCCAGGATGTGATGAGCCGACATCGAGGTGCCAAACACTGCCGTCGATATGAACTCTTGGGCAGTATCAGCCTGTTATCCCCGGAGTACCTTTTATCCGTTGAGCGATGGCCCTTCCATACAGAACCACCGGATCACTAAGACCTACTTTCGTACCTGCTCGAGCCGTCGCTCTTGCAGTCAAGCACCCTTATGCCTTTGCACTCATTGCACGATGTCCGACCGTGCTGAGGGTACCTTCGTGCTCCTCCGTTACTCTTTGGGAGGAGACCGCCCCAGTCAAACTACCCACCAGACACTGTCCTCGATCCGGATAACGGACCTGAGTTAGAACCTCAACACGACCAGGGTGGTATTTCAAGGGTGGCTCCACGCAGGCTAGCGCCCACGCTTCAATGCCTCCCACCTATCCTACACAAGTCGGGTCAAAGTCCAGTGCCAAGCTATAGTAAAGGTTCACGGGGTCTTTCCGTCTAGCCGCGGGTATACGGCATCTTAACC
>CAYGUI010000003.1:0-58780 GCA_964353115.1 uncultured Gammaproteobacteria bacterium | reverse complement strand
GCCACGACGTGCGTGCCACAATAGTACACGTTTTTCCAAATTCATAATATAATTATTAACTATGTTGATTGAGATATCCGGCGTTAATGCCACCAAATTTTTGCAAGGTCAGTTTACTATAAATATAGAAAAATTAGAAATAAACAGCCCACGCCTTGCCGCCTACTGCAATAACAAAGGTCGTGTTATTGCTGTGTTTTTTATTACCAAAATGGATGAGCAGAATTATCTTGTTGATTTGCCTGGTGATAACCAAGATAATTTTTTACGAATTTTAAAAAAATATGCAGCTTTTTCAAAGGTTAAGGTGGATTCCCGCCTTCGCGGGAATGACGGAGCGCTCGGGAATGACGGAGCGCTCGGGAATGACGGAGCGCTGAGCGGGAATGACGGAGCGCTGAGCGGGAATGACGGAGCGCTGAGCGAGAATGACGGAGCGCTAGGCGAGAATGACGGAGCGCTGAGCGAGAATGACTGCAATAAGCTTCGTCATCCCCGCGAAGGCGGGGATCCAGAAAAAATAAATCCCCCCACAATCTACCAAACAACATCAGAAAAATTTCTACCCCACATGCTAGACCTACCAGAATTAGGCGCAATCGACTTCGATAAAGGCTGTTATATCGGGCAAGAAATTATTGCACGCACTGAATATCGCGGGCAGATAAAGCGTAAGATGCATAAAGTGGTAGTTACTAATAAGGAACAAGACTTCACCCCCGGCAATGAAATAATTTTAGATGACGGGAGTAAAGCTATAGTTGTTGATAAGTTAGACGATGGATTTTTAGTTATTTGCTGAAGCGTCATTGCGAGCGAGCAACGCGAGCGCGGCAATCTAGATTGCTTCGCTACGCTCGCAATGACGAGATCTTACATGAGGCTGTGGTTTAATTAGTTAAATTAGACTCAACAAAATTCCAATTAACCAAATTCCAAAATGCTTCTAGATACTTTGGTCGTGCATTACGATAATCAATATAATAAGCATGCTCCCAAACATCACAAGTCATTAAAGCTGTTCCCTTATCATGAGCAAGTGGCGTATGTGCATTAGAAGTTTCAACAATTTCTAAACTACCATCATTGTTTTGCACTAACCAAGCCCAACCAGCTCCGAATAATTTAACTGAGCTTTCAGTAAATTTTGCTTTAAAATTTTCAAATGATCCAAACGCAGTATTTATTTTTTCTAATAAATCTCCACTTGGAACACCACCACCATTTGGACTTAAGCAATGCCAATAAAAAGTATGATTCCAAATTTGCGCAGCGTTGTTAAATATTGGTCCGCCTTTGCTATGTGATTTTTTGATAATTTCTTCCAATTCCATACCTTCAAACTCAGTACCCGGAATTATTTTATTTAAATTATCAACGTAAGTTTTGTGATGCTTACCATAATGATATTCTAAAGTTTCTTTAGAAATATGCGGCTCAAGAGCAGTCATATCATAAGGTAATGCAGGTAATTCGTATATCATTTTTCTCTCCTATTTTAAACCAACCCTAACTCTTCTAATCTTTCTTCAAGATAATTTTGCGCTTTATTATAACGCTCAGACAAATAAAAATCACCTCGAGGATGCAAGAAGAGCGGCATAGACATGCGAGGCTCATTAGTTGCATATTCTGGATTAATAACTCGATGCGTGGTTGATTGATAATAATTTTTCGAGCATTCTTGCAGCATATCTCCGACATTAACTACGATTTGTCCAAAATCAGTTCCAATATCATGCCATTCACCTTTGTGATCACGCACTTGCAAACCTTTTCCCGTTGCAGCAGGTAATAATGTGATTAAATTAATATCCTCATGTGGTGCGGCACGAACTGCTCCAGAATATTCATCACCCCTTAATGGAGGATAGTGAATCATACGAAACAAACTTTTTTCAATTGAAACTACACGACTTAACGGCTCTTTAAAACCAATGGCCACATGACTTGGACAATTAATTTCTAACCAAAATAATAATTGTTTAGCCATCTCTATCAAGCCATAAAATAATTCTTCTGTGAGCTTAGTAATTTCTGCTGGATAACGACCCCATGGAAAATATAAATGATAAAATTCTTTTAAATCTTTTAATTTATGTCCTTTAGCAATTTCTGATTTATCAATAGGAATAAAGCCATCTTGTTTTTTATTATCATGCGGGTACTGATTTTTTGCTTCAGAATTAAAAAAATCATCCCATTCTTCATAAACTTTTCTTAATAATTCTAATGAGATATTATGATTTTCTAGAATAGCAAAACCTGTTTTATGCATTGAGTCAGCAAAATTTTTGCCGGAATCTGCAGATTGCAAATCAATTGTTTTAATTTTCATAATAAAAATCTTCTCTATTAAATTTAATTATATTAATTGTAACAGAGAAGATTATTTTTACGTATTTTTGCGACGACGTTTTGTAGGTAATGGACGACGAACTTCTTCACTACTTGAACTATCTATTGTTTCAGCATCAGATTCTGAGTCACTAGCATAATCGCGTGAAAAATGCTTTCTAAGATCAGGATCATCAAAATGCCGTGATCTTTTTTGATTTTTACCATAATCTTCATCAACTGCAGCAGCGGCAGCAGGAGCTGGACGCCTAAAACGTACTACGCCTTTTCCAGCAGGAGTTACAGCACTGGTAGCAGCATCTGAAGCTGGAATTTTTCCAGCAAACATATTTTTTACCAAGTTACGAGCTATAGCTTTTATATCATCTTGATCAATTTCGTCATCAGTAGCAACTGTATCTTCACTTTCATCATCAGAAACATCACGATAATGGTGAGAACGATCATTATCAACTCCTTGTTCACGTAATATTTTCATATGATCTTCATCAGAAAAATTTGGTAATACTATGATCTTACGTGATTTAAATTCAACAACAATACGTGATTCAGAGCATTTCTCAATTTCATTAGCAAGCTCTACCATATTATGAACTTTTTTACCATTCACACTTCTAATTACGCTGTCTTGAAAATTTTCATAGTCGGCGGTAGTTTCATGCGCAAAAATATGAGTAACAACTAAAACCTCATCACTTTCTCGTTTTTTAGGCTTTTCTACATACGGCAACAGCCCGCCATGAAATACTTCATCCTCATAGTTTTGCGTATGCGGCTGTACACAAAGCAAATTAAAGATACGATAACGCGGTTTTATATTATACTCTTCCAATCCTACTTTTTTTGTTGAACGATGAATTTCATTTAACTTAATTTTTACTACTTTCTCATGCTTACTACGTAAAATACGAACAGATATATCATCGCCAATAAACTTTCTGTTGATAAGATGGTGAAAATTAACTCGCTCTCCAAGCTCTGGCAGCCTCACCATTCCATCATTAGATATTGATACTCCATCAATAGAAAGAATAATATCATCTATTTGTAATATCCCCTCAGCCGAAGAAAGAGGATCAATGTTAACTACTCTAACTCCAGAGCGAGCACCTCTCATACCAAAATATTCTCTTAAAGTAGGATTAATTAATGATTGGCATTCTATGCTTATGTGAGGAAAACCAGAATTCCCATGTTTTAAATAATCTTTTAAAAAATGCTCTAATATAACTTTTGGAATAATATAATTAAGGCCATCACCGCTACTGTCTCCTTGAAAGGCTACACCAACTACTTTATTTTCCTGTAAAGCTGGGCCACCACTATTACCAGGATTAACTGCAGCATCTGTTTGCTGATGATACAAATTTATTCCGCTATGACAATATGAGCCAACCTCTGTTCTAGTTATTTTGCCATCTGTAATGCTAATTTCTTCCCCGCCCATGGGATACCCAGCAACTGTAATTTTGTCACGCATGCGAGCAGTATCACCTAGTTCAAAAGACACTGCTCTTTTCCAAAATGTTTCATCATCTATTGTTAACAATGCCAAATCGGAAACATGATTTAGAGCTAAAACACGTGCTTCATAGTATTTATGATCATCAGGAAAACGTAAGCTTAAATGAGCAGAATTAGTTGCAACGTGTGCATTACTAACAATAAAATTTTTACCCTCATACCTTAAAACAAACGCGCTGCCACTCCAAGCACTAAAATTTGGTGATGCCCAAGGACGCGAATAATCATGTGTTTTACTTCTATTTTTAGCTTTTAAAACAGAATTTTTACATAACTCCATTACATCTATATCTTTAGAACTTTTTGATGTAACTGATCTAGTAGGCATAGTTCCTCCTTGATTATTAATTATTTGTCTTGAATTTGGCACTTCCTGCGCCAATAATTTATCTGCAATCGCCACTGCTTGCGCTAAATCAGTTGATTTACGATAACGTGGATAAAGCGCCATTGGATTAATAAAGCGCTCAAACTGCAAAAATCTTGAGTCACTTTGCAAAGTCACATTATGATAAATTCTGCGTATTTGATCTGTATTTAAAAACATTTCAAAAATTGGTTGAGTATGAACTAATAAATCAGGATTATTTAAAGCAAACCATTTTGCAATACGCTCCAAAATCATCATTTCGGTATTAGCCCAAAAACTAGCTGATCCTAAATTTTCACAAACTTGTGGATCATTTTTCATTTGCGTTAATGAAAAACCCAAGGCATGAAGCCATTCTGAGCGAATGCGTGATCCAACTTTAACTTTACTAATTTTATCAAGTTTTTCTATGATTTTAGGATGTAATTTATTACGAAAATGTGCTAAAAAATCTGCCGTTTCTGCTACTGCTGAATGTCCCATCACAGTATTTTGATCAGGTTTACGATATTTAATCTGATCGCGCAACGCTATATCTTCACCAATTATTTGATGAGTTTTTCCTCCTTTCATCACCACTGGCGCATTACACATACTACATCTTGCGGCAGAATCTTTGCTTGTTTTATTGGAATTTTTTTTATCGTTACCACAACGCTCACAAACTTTTTTATCAGTAAAAACTGGCCATTCTTTATCTATGTCATTAATGTTTCCGTAATTACTCTTAGTTGTTACTGGTGAAAAATATACAATAAAACCTTCTTCTAAATTATCCTGATCAGGGCCTTCTTTAAAATTATTAATGCGTGTTCCAACCATTGGAGTATGAGTTGTTGGAGTTTCAGCATAATATTTTTCATTACCAAATTTATCTTTAAGTTTTTTAACATTTATTAATGGCCTAACAGTTGTAGCTAGATCTTTTTTTTGCTGAATAATATCATATTGATCAGCAACTAGATTTCCATACTCATCTTCACGAATAATTGCATGCCCTACTTTAAAACTAGGTTTTTCATAACGATTATGCTCGTTAACAGCTAATTCTGAAAAATCACGATCTGGTTGATAACGCCTGGGTGTTGGCTCAACTAAACGCGGTGGTTTTTGAGTTTTATATTTAGGAGTTTTTTTGTTCTCTACTGCTCCTTGAACTTCACTGCTCTCATTTGGTACTGCCGAACTGATCCCTTCAGTTTTATTTGGCATATTTAGTAAGTTCTTTATCTATATATTTCATTGTAGACAACTAAATTTTTTTTTGTCAATACTTTTTTATTTTTTTATAATTTAATATGCTAAAATTTTTTCATGAATCATAATTTAATTAAAAAATTCTTCGCGCCGCGCGATAAGAATTTACATAAAAAAACCTGCGGTACTATTACAACTATTGGTGGAAATATTGGTTATCGTGGTGCGCTAACTATGTGCAGTGAAGCTGCTTTGCGCATGGGGGCTGGAATGGTTTATGTTTTAGGGCATGAAAGCCAGCAACCTTTTTTTAATATTAATCAGCCAGAATTAATTTGTCCTTTAATTAAAAATTCTAAAGATATTGTACAGTATTTAACTACCTCCGATGTTATTATCATCGGTCCAGGGCTTGGTCGCGATAAATGGGCTCAAAATATTTGGCAAGAATTTATTAACTTTTTACCAAGCTATTCTGGTATTGTCATTATCGATGCCGATGGCCTATATTTTTTAGCACAAAATAATCTACCTAAAACTCCGGCACAGATTGTTTTAACACCGCATGCTGGTGAGGCTAAGTTACTGGGAGAGCATGAAAATTTAGCTGAAAAATACCATGCCATTTGCGTGCTAAAAGGGCCCAATTCAAAGGTAATCTCTTTTGATGATCAAACTTACACAAACATCACTGGCAATCCTGGTATGGCAACTGCTGGCATGGGTGATGTCTTATCTGGCATAATTGCAGGTCTCTGCACTCCTCCAACCTTAGATAATTTATTTGATACTGTGTCTAGTGCTGTGTTTTTACACGGCTTTTTAGCTGATAAGTTAGTTGAGAAATTTGGTGAGCGTTTTCTATGCGCATCTGATATCATATACGAAATTGTTTATTTAGAAAAATTACTAGATGTATATGAACAGCAGCGAAATCCTAGAAAAATATGACTTAATCATTGTACGCCACGGCGGTGGACCTAAGTATAATTCACAAACTGATAGCTTAACGTCAAGTAATAGCTGGGAAATTCCAAATCCAATGGGATTTGAAAGTGTATTAAGAATTCACGGTGATATTAATATAGGTCCACGAGGTCATAGAAAACTAGAGCTATCTAAGCAAAATAATATTGAGTATCTACTATTTAGCAATGATGAATATAAGGCATACAATTTTTATTGTAATGCAAGATTATGGCCATGGCTTCATCAATATGGACCAAGTGAAGATCAACCAATATTTCATATAGATATATTTAACAAAGAAAATTTTGATCTTTATAAAAAGATTAATGAACAATATGCTGAAAAAATTATTGCACATGCAAAAAATAACAGCGTTATTTGGATTCATGATTACCATCTTTTCCTAGTCCCTCTTTATCTAAAATTAATTGCTCAAAGAGAACAGATTAATATTGATATTCGTTTTTTTGTTCACACTCCATTTCCTAAGAATAAAATTTTATTAACAACGGAAGAAATTGGGCTATTATTTCTTTCACTTTCAGAATGCACAAACATCGGATTTAACAGTAAAAAAAGCCTAGATAATTTTGAAAATTTTGTGAACGAATTAATTGAAATTTTATCTAAATTAGATTCTTTAAAAAAAGAAGAAATGTTTCCAAATTTACCTATATTAAGCAAGAACCCAATAGGAGTTAATCTTGCAGTAGATAAAAGATATGAAGATTTTGAAGCAACTAACTATGGCAGCATTGAAAAATATTTGAAAAATTTCAAAGATCAAAATGAAAACAATAAAATATTTTTATTTATTGGGCGAATAGATCCTATTAAAGGGTTTGTGCAACTAATAAATGCAATTAGGAAAATATTAGAAGAAAATACAGGGATTGCTGGACATTTATTGTTTATCATTACTGCACCTTTGTCTAGAATAGATGTTCCTGCTTATCAACAATTAGCTAATGATTATGCGAATTACGTTTATTACATAAATCAACTAGCTCAAATTTTGATTGGTAGGAATATAATTATTAATTTTGGTTCATTATCTACAAATCAGCTAAATACTTTAAGAAAATTTACAGATATTTCTTTATGCACATCATTAACTGACGGTTTTAGTTTAGGAGCAGCAGAATATTTAGCAGCAAAAAAAGGTCATGGAGATGCTGCTGTTATTTTAAGCCAAAATGCTGGATGCGCAGATTTTTTACCAATGGCTCATCAATTTGATCCACTATGCTTAGCACAATTAATTCAAAATATTTTATTAGTTGCAACAAGAAATCGTGAGCAAGAGCATAATGATACTCGAGAAATTTATTGGAATTTTTGTAGTGTAAATTTTTGTATACAATTATGGGCGCAAAGAGCTCTTGGTCGATACCCTGAGAGAACTGTAAATTTACCACCAGCTCATGTAAGATGTTTTGATATAACATACCGTTTATGTGCGGAGCAGAGATTAATAGCAAATTCAGGAGAATTAGATGTCACAAGGAGAAATCAAGCTAGAAGAACCTCAGGACAGTAAAAGAACAAGAACTCTTTCATCAGGATTAATAATTACAGCGCCATCAGAAGGCCCATCCCAACTACCAAAAGATCCATTGGAAAGTGAAGAAGATACGAGAAGAGTGATCAGCCCAACCAGTGCATATCCATCATCAGCAACATTATCACCCCCAGCCTTTGGAGCAAGAAAAACTAGCGGAGATAGCCGAGGATCCTCACACTCTGATTTAGGAAGATTTCCTCGAGCATTATCTATTACAACAATATCATCATCAGATATTTTTTCTCGCAGTGTGTCAACAACACCAGAGGAATTAAATCACAGAGAATTAGTATTAAGCGCTATTCGCGTCAACAATATTTCAGAAACTAAAACTTCAGGTGATTTAGCTATTCCTTTTGCAATTAGCTTTATCAGCGAATTGCCACGCGAAGAAATTAAAAAAATGCAAATACAGGTAAACGCTTACCATTGTTGTACCTCATTTGGTAAAGTATCCCCAGGAAATAAATCAGCATATATTTTGTACGATTTTGCTGAAAAGTATTTAAATGAAATACAAAATAAATCTTCTGCGCAATTTAATGCCTTACATGAATCAATTAATAAATATGAAAAACTGAACCTAATTAAAAGAGCTCGTGGACCGCTTAGAGCCTTATATGAATATTTACAAAAAATAGAGCCTCCAAGACCAGTTTCTGGCCAAGAGCCTGCTGTACCAACACCAACAAAATTAGTTAAAAGAAATTCTGTTTAATTTTGTAGGTGATTTACATGATGGATGTATATCACTAGGAGCAGTTGGTATCCGTGGAGCTACTGCTGCCCTAACTACTTTTGGCATATTATTATCTACTTCTTTTTTTTTGTTATTTGCATTCATCGCAACAGCCCCTGCTCCTGTACCAACACCAATAGCTGCAGGAATTAGCGCAAATGGGCCAATTAATGGGAATAATATTGCACTTGATAAAATACTTACAAAAGAAGACATTGCCAATCCTTCAGTGGTACTAATATCTTTAGGTGGTTTTTTATACTGCCTAGCATATGGAGGAAGTGTAAATAACATGATATACTCCTTAATTATCTAATTAACTTATAATTTAAGTATAGATAATAAGTAACTAAATTTCCAAATGCATATATAATTATTAACATGAATAAATTAAAAATAATTACTCTTTTTTTAGTTGCAAATTTTTCTTTCGCTAGTAATTCGCAAGAAATGTATAATAATTTCAAAAACTTGAACTACGAGAGCGGAATTAAAATAGGCTCCTGGTATTCTTTAGTTAATACTAAAGATATGCATGGCGAATCATATAACAAATATATAAACACCATAAAATACAGCGACTATATGTTGCCGTGCGATATAACAATAAATGTTCAAGAGAAAATCCCCAGTGATAAACCACTTTTATCTCCTGGATGCAATGATAAAAATCTTCCAAAAGAAATCTTTACCCGCTATGAAGACTGGAGCTTTGGGGACACTATTGGACTGAAAAATAATATTTGTAATGCCGACAGTAATAATCAGTTATCTGCAAAGTGCGTAAATCTTATTGAATCTTTTGCAAAAACATTGACTACTGGTAATTATAATATCAACAAATACGTAAACGGTATAATGTTTGATATTGAGCCAAATCTTCCGGGTGTAAGTAAAGAACAAATCGATAAAATAAATAATAGTATTGTTTTAGTTTTTAATAAATTTTTTGATGCCATTAGACCATCAGGACTTAAAGTTTTTATTTATAGTTATATTCCCTGGACAGATGAAGCAGATAAAACTGATCTTGTTTCTCTGACTTGGGATGGTTATATGGATATTCAGCCGTTGAATAAAGATCGAGTACTAAAACATGGTGATAGCAATCTATCAGCTGATAAATTTATCAATCCAATGATTAAAGGAATTAAAAAAACAATTGGAGACAATAATTATCCAGTAAATCAGTCTGAATTATTAATTTATCCGACACTTTTACACTCTTGGTATGTGCCATTTGATTTGATTATTAAAGCGCGTCAAGATAATTTACTAAAGAATATTAAAAGATATGCTCTTTGGTATCACGCAACTTTATCTCATGAATATTATGATTCTGCAATAGTTGCTACTAAATTTGTTGATGTTGATAGCAGACCAGATGTTATTGTAAATAAAGCACAGTCCACTAAAAAAATGACTAATTTTGGTATAGAATTTTATTCAAAAAAAGTATTATATAAAAATCCGCAAGATATCAATTTCCCACTAAAACCATTAAAAAATGGAATTATGACTAATACCTTAAAATCTAATTATGAGCTTTATTTATCAGTAAATAGCGATGATAATGATTTTAAAAATGGTATATATTACTATGAAATATGGGCTCGCCATAGAATGCTAGATTTTTATCCCAAAGATACTGGAATAAGATTAACAAATAAAACTGTAGAAACAGATCTTATTAGCACTAAAGGTCCATGTTTTAATAAAAAGGCGCTATGCTTTTCTAATAAAGAAAGCTGTAGACAAGAGAAGTCGATTAATCCCGTGTGGCTTGTACTTAAGGACGATGCAACGCAAGTTTTGTGTCAGTAATTAACTGCTGCTTTTGAGTTTTAGATAATTTTTTAATTTTTGCTTCTAATTTACTGGCAACAGAGCGATCTGCTACTTCTTGCCAGTAAACTAATTTTATTGGTAATTTACCGCGCAAATATTTTGCCGTTTTGTTATTTTGCGCACTGTGCTCGGCAAATCTGCGTGATAAATCAGTAGTAATTCCGGTATAAAAACAGTTATTTTTATCTTTTATGATATAAATAAACCATTTATTTTTACTCACATTGCTGGACTTGGAGATCTTGATCTTACTGAACATGCTGGAGCAGCCTCACAGGAGAATGAACTTTCAAGAGCAAAATTTATTAAGCCCTGGCACATAGCTAATCCACGATTAAGCGCTTCTTCACGCCATTCTAAATCGGAAGGATAAAAAGATTCTCTAAATTTTTGTACTATTGGATGATTTTGATATTCTTCCATATTGCCAAATTCAATTTCTGAATGGTATTTAAGCCATCTTAAATTAACAAGACAATATAATTCTATTAATTCATTACTAGTTCCAAGCTCTAAAACAAATGGGTTAACTTCAATGCCAGAAAAAATGTCGCTTATTTGATAAACAAAATTACCACCAAATTCTCTTTTAGCATAAAACTTATCTCTATCGCTTTTAACCATACGTAATACATCTATAACTCGGTGCTCAAGACCTGAGCTTACTTCATAATTAAAAGTTTCAAGAGATAAATCCGATTTACACTTAATAACCTTTTCATCATCTGTTAAGAGTGAAAACGCTGTTGCTAATATGCTACTACCCTTTTGACCAATTCCTGTATGTAAATCCAAAACATTTACTGCTCGTAATTCTGGAGTTTTTAATGCTTTTAAAAAATCAAAAAGAATTTCAAGCCCTATAGATATTTTTTTTCCTTTATAAAAAATACCCTCTGGATATTTATTTTGCCCAGAAATTATAGCTTTTATAATTTCTGGCATTGATATGCTATTTGATTCAGAAAATGCTGTTAATTTTCCCATGAAATCATCAAGTGAGCTATATTCTTGACTTGAATTCATAATACTATCTAAATCATCATAAAGAGGATCACAGACTATTTGATCTGTCTCAGCTTCTGGAAGATCACAATTACGATTTAAATCTATATTATTAGCATTGAAACGCGAAAAATATGCCATGCCATGAGGATTAATAGCGTGTATTAACACAATACGAACATCTTCTGCTCTTACTTTTTCTGCCAACATTTCAAAAGAAGCGCATTGAATAGCCGAGCCAGAGTAACCTTCAACACCATGAATTCCTGAAGAAATTATAATTAAATTACTAGCTTGCTCATCTCCGAGTATAGCTATATCAGTAAAAAGAGCCGTCCCATCTAAATCTACTGAAGTAATAAAGCTATGTAAATCTGCACCAAATTTTTTTACTTGATCTAAAAATTTTTCTCGCGCTTCAGTATAATTATTTGAAAACATAAGATCCCCGATGTAATATGAATATTAGTAATTATAGACAATAATCGAGGATGTCATGAAAAAGTTCGGTATTACAGGGATAATATTATCTTTAAATTTAAGTGGTTATAACTTTGCTTACGCTCATGTTATTTCTGATAATGAAAAACTTAAAGATTTAGAAAATCAATATTTAGCGCAAAATTATCAGCATCAACCTGAAATGATGGAGGAAATTCAAGCTCCCAATGCCCGTCATGATGTTTTTAATAATCATTCATTAAAATTTGCTGATACCTGGAATCAAGTTCAAGAAGATAATCTTAAAACTTTATATCAAATTGATGATAAAAATTTAGTTGGAAATTCTCTATCAGAATATCGTATTTTACGTGAGCATCTAGAAGCTGCCCATAATTTACAAATTTGTCGACAAGAACTATGGCACCTAGATTCAATGTTCCCGTGGTTTGCAGCATTAGCTAATCTTGCTCAAATTCAGCCTGTTGGTGATGAGAAAGCACGAAATGATGCTCTTAAACGCTGGAAAACTTTTGATTCAATAGTTAATGATGAAATTAATAATCTTAAAGCGGGATTAAAACAAGGTTATTCCACATCTAAAGCTGTATTGCCAAGGATTATTGGCCAATTAGACTCTTTATTATCAACACCGATTAAAGACTCACCATTTTTTGTACCAGGTATACGCGATTTGGATGCGCAATTTCAGAAAGATTTTACTGAAATTATGAATACTATAATTAATCCTGGTCTTAAAAAGTTTCGTGATTTTTTAGCGCAAGAATATATGCAAAGTGCACGCAGCTCTCTTGGTGTTGGTGACCTTCCTCATGGCATGGAATGTTATAAGGCTATGGTGCGCTCACACACTACAGTTAATATTTCACCTGAAAAAATTAGAGATCTGGGTTTTAAAGCTATCACTAATTTATCAACTGAGTTAGAAAAAATTAGTGAAAAATATTTTAATAATCTGCCAATTACAGAATTATTACAGCTTGCTGCAACAAAACAATATCCGTTTAGTAGTGAGCAAGATATGCTTGATTATAATTATAAAGCCCTTGAACGTGCGAAAGCTGCTCTACCAAAATTAATGAGTGTCACCCCCACTTCTGCTTTTGAAATTCACCCCTATCCGGAATTTCGTGCAAAAGCTGGCGCTGTTGGTGAATATCACTTACCGTCAGAAGATGGTAAAAATCCCGGTATTTTTTATATAAATACTTTTGGATATGATAAAGTTGGTTATGCTGATCAAGAAAGTACCTTATTCCATGAAGGTATTCCCGGGCACCATTTGCAATTAGCACTTATTGTTGAAAATAAAAATTTGCATTCTATTTCTAAAATAATAGCTAATAACGCAATTATTGAAGGATGGGCACTTTATGCCGAGCAATTAGCATATGAGTATGATTTATTTTCTGATCCACTAGCAAAAGTTGGATATATTAGCAATGCCTTACTTCGCGCTTCACGACTAGTTATTGATACTGGATTACATGTTTTTAATTGGAGCAAAGAAGATGCAATTAATTTTATGCGCACGCACACTTCTCTTGATGAATTAAAGATTAATTCTGAAGTTGATAGATATATTACTTATGGCGGACAAGCTACTAGTTATTACATAGGTCTTACAGCTATTTTAGAAGCGCGTGAGAATGAAAAACAAAGATTAGGAGATAAATATTCGATAATTGGCTTTCATGATCGAATATTAACCCAAGGGTTACTGCCGTTAAGCTATCTTTAAAATATGAAAGATAATTATAAAAGCAATGGGTTCACTCTTGTTGAACTAGTTATTGTTATTGCAATTGTAGGAATTTTAGCAGCCTTTGCCATTCCAAGATTTGTTAACCTTAGAGAGTCTGCAAAAATTGCTTCGTTAAATGCAGTGGCCGGGGCACTTAGATCAATAATTTATCAAGTTAAATCTGCTGCTGTAGCCCAGGGTTTGAGTCCAACTGGCTCAAACCCTGGTTCAGGGCAAAGTAATTATATTGTTACTACCAATCTTGGATCATTTGAAGTAGATTGGCGTAATTTATGTCCAGAAAGCATCGCAGAAATGGGAGATAGGCTAAGAATAACTGATTTCTTAGATCTTAGTAGCGATTTTCAAACTAATGTTACTAATCAATCAGCTTGGATTGGCTATGATTTACCACCTGGTAACTGCTATGTTGTATATGACTCATTTGCATGCACTGTTAGTATTGTAACATCTAGCTGTTAGTGGTAGAATACTGACTAACTTCATTATCATGAAAATTTATAGTCTATGTCGAACTCAACATTATTAGTAATGGATAAGTTATTTCTTGAAAGCCCAAAAAATATTGATTGTGTATCATCAGAATTAATAGAGATACTTGTTACCAACATAACAGTAGATATTGAAACAAGAAATCTTTTACTAAAATGGATTTTTCTCTTTGCTAATCGACGCAATCAAAATGTAGTTAATTTGTTATTAACTATAGATGAAGTTCGTGAAAACGTTGCTACATACGAAGATGGCGTTGTATTAAAAAATATAATTTATTATTGCGACCATATAGTGTTAAAAAAAATAATTCAAACATGTCCTGGAGTCATTGAAGCTATTTCAAGAAATCCAACTGAGTATATAAATTATTGTCTGCATAAAGATAAATCATTATCTCTTATTTTAGAAATAGAGCAAGTCAAAAAATCTTTTATTAAAATTTATAGACAAGAAATAGTTACAGTATCTGAAGAAGAAGTTATTAATTTTTATAAAAAAATTAGAAAATTTGCACAACAAATTTCTATGGATCTTCGCAATGGAGGCAGTAGCAGCACACTTGATAATATAGTTGAAAGTTTTTCTGAATTTAGAGGGATATTATTTTTAGCATTCTACACGTATGATCTCAGTAAAAGTACGCCGTTTGATCGTTTTTGTATTAAATACTTTATAAATTATTCAATACCAAATATTCATGTTATCGAGCCGATATCTGATGAATTATTTAATCAGGCTTTTTCTAGTCCTACACCATAGTTATTAAAGAAACTTTTAAGTGCCAGACTCTTTTTAAGAGCCTGGCACACTAAATATTTATTTAATTTTCAATTGAGCGCACGCATCTAACATTTGCAAGATGAGGTCCAATATCATAACCATCTTTCGCAATGATATAAGGATAACCAATAGATAAATCCTCACCCCAAACAATGCCCCAAGTATTAAATTCAGAAGAGGACCAAAAATGTTCCTTCTTTCTAACACCAAGTGCATCTTTTAATTTATACATTGAATGTAATTCATATAACCCTGGCAAATACCAATCATCAAATCCTCCTTGCAAACTTTGTTGGCAAGCTCGAGCAGCAAAGGTATTATCAATGCTTGCGATTTTGTCGGTTTCTTCTACACTGCCATTACAAAAATCAGGGACCCATGCTTTATTATCTTTATTATATTTTACATAACATTGGTGGCTTACAAAATTATTCCAACCACCAGCAGGCTCGGGCTGCCAAATAATATTATCTGCAACATTATTAAGCGCCGCGACCACACATCTTTTAAAATCATGTATTAAAATTATCCCTCCTAGATCAGGACGATATGTTCCAACATTATCTTTACCGCAAGACTCATAATGATTAATATTTGCAAAAGAAATACTTTGCATTGATAAAAAAATTGAAGCTACCAAAAAGATTTTTCTCAACATAAAACTCATAAATTTTCTCCATGTTTATTATTTTAAACTCTTAATAGGATACTAATTAATAGTAAAAAAAATACAATAAAATTTCTCTATTATAAATATAGCCAATATTTATTATGAGATTTTAGCTTTATTGATTATATTAATTTCTTAAGTTAATCAATTAAGGAGAGAAAATTTTATGAAAAAAATAGCTTTATTTGCACTATTATTTACCCAATCATCAATGGTTTTAGCAGAAAATTACATAAAGTGTGAATTTCAAAATAAACAGTTTATTCTACACGTTTATTTCTCGCCAGATTATGAATATATACCACGTGACACTAATTTTTCTAATACTATAGGAACACAAACTGCAATGGTGTTTGTTCATTATTTAAATAACACTCCGCATATTGCTTATAGACATAATAATGTATCTCATCTTTATGACGGACATTTATCTGGAATACTTACAGCTCCAGGATTTAGTCTAAAATATGAAAATCATTATGGTGAATTTAAAAGAGTGCATTTATCTACAATTGCTGGATTTAGTCCAGAAATTAATCAATGGGCTGATAATTTTTATGCCGATGAATGTCAAAAAGTATCACTTTAAACTTTAGCAACTTTACTGTATTTAAGTGTCAGGCACTTTTTTAATGGTATATTTTTTATACCATAATTAAAGAGCCTGGCTCGGTAATTTAAAGTTTTGTGCTGTTTAAGCGATATAGCTATACATAACTGCAAAACATGAGGCATATAATGATAAATCAAGAGTTTATTCAAGAATTATTCTCAAACCTTGAAACTGGAAATTCGGGAACTTTTTTTGACCAAGTATCAGATAATGTACATTGGACAGTTATGGGCACTCACCCTTTGGCCGGTGTGTATAATTCAAAAGCAGACTTTTTAAAAGCTACATTTGAAAGATTAAATGGAGTGTTGAACGAAGGGGTGGTGCTTACAGTAGAAAATGTTATTGCATCTGGTGATACTGCTGTTGTTGAAATGAGGTCGTTATCGACGGCAAAAAATGGTGAGCCATTCAATAATACATATTGTTGGATAGTGAAATTCGATGATAATAAAATTATTACTGATGTTACAGCATATGTGGATTCTGCGCTGGTTCAAAAAGTAATAGATGATAATGAATGATTAGCAGTGAAGTAGGTTAGGTGATTTTGTGATTTCTTGGAAAGAATTATTTAGGTGTCAGGCACTTTTTTAATGGTATAAATTAAAAATCTTACTTTTCACAATTTTATCTTAATAATCAATCTAAATTAACAGATCAGTTTGAGCAGCAGAAAAGCCAGTCTTAAAAGATTGCAAGCCAAATTCTTAATTTTGGATAACTATAAATTAAAATAATAATTGAATCAATGAACACCAATTTTTACTTTAATAATCTTCAAAAGAAAAAATTGGCGTCCCCAAGGGGATTCGAACCCCTGTTGCCGCCGTGAAAGGGCGCACTATATATTATTTACACCTATTCTTAATTGTTTATATTTGTTATAATACCCTGTATTAATAGAGTTTTTCATGCGTTTTAATTTTTCACTGTTCACTGAATATCATAGAAATTTAGCGCACCAGCACCCTATTTGCACCCCAAAAACTAATACCGTAAAAATTTATGAGAGATTTAATAACAAACTCACTAATAAATAAATTATCGCCAAAAGAAAATAGATATGAAGTTCGTGATTCTAAATTAACAGGCTTTATCTTGCGTGTAAACCCTACTGGAAAAATGGTTTATCTATGCGAATTTAAGCGCGGCCGAAAAATTAACATTGGTAGAGCGGATGCTATATCTCCTAATCAAGCACGTGATTTAGCAAGGCAGATATTATTTGATCATGCCCAAGGAAATGATCCACATAAAAAACTAGATAAGCCCCCTACTACAACATTTAAAAAATTTATTGAAGATACGTATGCACCATGGCGTATAGCTCATCGCAAACATGGAAAAGAAGATATTTTACGTCTTAAAACCCATTTCTTTGAACTTTTCGGCAATAAAAATATTAATGAATTAAAAAATATTACGTTAGAAAAATGGCGCTCTAAAAGATTAAACAATGGTATACATGCAGAAACGATAAATCGTGATGTAAATGTTCTAAAAGCTTCATTATCCAAAGCTGTAGAGTGGAGTGTAATTACAGACCACCCTTTTGAAAAGATTAAACCACTAAAATTTGATCGAAGACCTAAAGTGCGTTATTTAAGTAATGAAGAATTTTTACGTCTATCAAAAACTATATCTAAACGACAACAAAATCGTATCGATAGATCTGATTATTTAGAAGAACATCATTTTGATGATTGCCTTGAATCTTTAATAACTATTTCTCTTAATACTGGTGCACGCCGCGGAGAATTATTAACTCTTACCTGGTCTAATGTCGATTTTGATAATAAATTAATTTCAATAATTGGTAAAAGCCAAGTTTTACGCCATGTGCCATTAAATAAACCGGCTTTAGAGTGTCTTACAGCTTGGAAAAAAATCAATGAACATCATAATTTAGTATTTTCACATGCAAACGGTAAAATAATTACTGCAGTACAGCGTAAATGGAAAGCTTTTTTAGAACAAGCTGAAATTAAGGATTTCCGCTGGCACGACATGCGCCATCATTTTGCAAGTAAATTAGTGATGGCTGGAGTTGATTTAAATACCGTGAGAGAATTATTAGGTCATTCGGATATTAAAATGACGTTAAGATACGCGCATTTGGCGCCAGAGCATAAGGCAAGGGCTGTTGAGAAATTAGTGTTAATAAGCTAATTTATTTTAACTTTTATCACTATCCATTTTGCCTAGATGGACACTTAATAGAACCGTAAGAGCAAAAGACACAACAATCCCCTGCCTCAGGTTTTAATATCGCGCTACACTTTTCACACTGATAAAACCATTGGCACGAATCAGTAGGCATTGTTTCAATTTTTTTATGCCCACATTTGGGGCAAATTATTTCTGATTCTAAAATTGTTTCTTTATCCATATTATTTACTTTTTATTTTAAGAAATAAAGATCGCTAAAATGAAACTAATTCAATAACTTATACAGTAATATTCATCATGTAAAGCTATTAAATAGTGACTTTTATACTATACTTTAATATTAGCACATTTCTAATATGACAATTAAAATCCTGCGTGCTTCAAATGAATATTAACATTATCCCAAATTTTCATCCCTTGTATGTACACTTTACTGTTGCATTAATCAGCACTGCAACGGCATGTTATTTATTTACATACTTATTTAATAATTTTAAAATTAGTGATGAACTATCCATTGTCGCGCGCTGGTCACTCTGGTTTGGCTCCATAGCATCCATTGCAACTATAATCGCTGGATTTATCGCTTATTACACAGTGATTCACGACACTCCATCACATGCAGCAATGACTATCCATAGAAATTGGGCTATTGCAACGTTTATTGCTATTTTAAGTACAGCGCTGTGGTCTTTAGTTATATTTTATAAAGATAAAAAGCCTAAATTTCTTTTTGTTTCTACAATGATAGCGGTATTTATTTTAACAATGATTACAGGGTGGTATGGAGCTGAAGTGGTATTTAAACATGGTATTGGAGTGCAGTCATTACCCAAAGCAGAAGGCCCAGGACATAAGCATGAACACAGTGATCCACATAAAGATTAATATTTATGCATTTTAAAACATTTGTTTTCACAAATGATTGTTATGCCCTTCTCTCATTTTTTCAATAGAAAAATAAGTAAAAGCTGCTGACCAAGTAATAAGTATTAAACCATTAATAGCTTCAACTCCTGTTAAAAAACGTAAGGCATCACGCGGAAAGACATCCCCTATACCTAAAGAGGAATAGGTTGTAATAGAAAAATATAAATACGTAGGAAAATGGTCTTGAGTATTACCTGCTAAATCTGAAAAACCAGCAAAATGTATCAGTACCCAATACACAACAGCATAAGCAAAAACTGCCGCTGCATGAGCAATAAAAATACCAGTAATAGTAATAAACATAAGAAAGCGCGGCCTTATTGATGTATTTGCTACAACACGTGAAATAAGGCACATGCATTCATAAAATAAACCTGTAGTAATAAAAATAGCTACGATGGATGATAAGGATATTATTATTAGCTGACCAATCATTAACCATTATCTCCATGCTTAGAATAATCTATAAATTCGGCTTCTTGTGATGAATGACAGATTTTTTCTACTTGCAACGTCGTAAAATAAAAACCAAAATCATCTACCAATATCTTATTAGATTTATCCAAAATTACCTCATAATCTGCATTATCATCAATTTTGACATGCGTCATAAATAAGTTTTTGCCTGAGGTTAAAGTCCATGCATGTGTATGATGCACATTTTTCACACCATCAATGTTTTGTAATTTTGTTGTTACGTCACTAATATCAACATCTTTTGGTGATGACTCTAAAAGGATATTAAAGCTATCCCTTATAATTCCCCATGATGCCCAAAAAAGAACTAATCCAAATACCATACCTAGAATAGGATCAATGGGATACCACCCGGTCAAATTAATTACAACGGCAGCGATAATAATGATAATACTTCCTACAAAGGTTTGTAAAATATGCCAGAATGCCCCCTGCATATTAAGATTACCTTTTACGCTTTTCCACATAACTCCGATAGAAATAAACTCTGTTATCAATCCTCCTACTGCTGAAAGATACATGATACCAGTAGGCAGCTCAATGCTTTGCTGCAGACGATGAAACCCCATCCATAAAATATAAAAAGACATCAATAGCAAAAAAAGACCATTTAGCAATGCTCCAATAATTTCAGAGCGCATCATTCCAAATGTTTTTACTTTACCAGATGGGCGCATAGAAATACGATTGGCAACTAATGCTATTAAAACCCCTCCAACAGCAGAAAAAGTATGAAAAGCATCGGAAATTACAGCAACAGAGCCAGAATAAAATCCCAAAAATAATTCAATTAAAAAATAAATTCCAGTTAACCACCCGGTAATCTTAAGAGCGCGAGCATCTGCTTCCATACCATGAAAAAGATGTCCTGAGTTAGATTTATGTTCATGATTCATATTAACGTTCCTTATTTTTTAGGCATTTTATATGCAATATATGAAAGTCCCAGAGCTAAAACCGCACCAAAATAACACCATATTGAAGTAAAAGCATATTCATAATAATAAACTGCTATAAAAAAAGTAATCGCTAATACAATTGCCCAAATCTGTATCAACCTATTACTTACCATCAACACAGGTATAACAATTAAAGATACATATATTAACCTAAGCACAAACATTGGAATATTTACATAAAATAATGCCGGAGTTTGATAATGAATTGAGTTTTGCTTGGCATGAATGAATAAACTATTGTAATGATAAAACACCATAGGTAAATAAATTATGGCACCATAAATAAATCCTAAAACCATAAAAATTTGAAATATGCGTTTATGCTTATCCCCTTCTATTGCGTAAGCACTAAGAGCCATCCACACTAACCAAAACCAATATGCAAAAAATAAAAATCCTGCAGCGTAAAAATGAATAATTAAATTTTTATTTGAAATTTCAAGCCAAACCATTCCTTCAAAAGCCTGCTGAATTGCAAAGAAAAATGGAATTAAGGATAACAATAAATACTTCTTATTAATTTTTATTGACTGATAAACTGCATATGTCCCTGCTGGAATTAATAATACCGCTGTTGTAAAGCTAGCTGTCGCTGAATAGCACATGATTACGCCCCTTTTCCACTTACATGCGGAATAAATGCTGGTACATTCTGCATATAATTTTTATATACATCTCCAAATTCTACTATAGCCTCTCCCTCCTCACTTTTTGCTAGCCGCACATAAACATAAGTTAAAATTGGAAACATAATGAATGTTAATAATGTTGGCCACTGCAATAAAAATCCTATCATTACCAAAATAAAAGCTACATATTGCGGATGGCGAATTCTTGCGTAAGGTCCAGTAGTAGCTAAAACATGATTTTTTTGAGCGAAAAATAATACCTTCCATGCGGAAGATAATAGAAAAAAACCACCTAAAATAAATATATAACTTAATATGTGAAAAATATCAAAATGTGGATTGCCTTTTAATCCAAATATCGTGTGCCATAAATGACCCGCCTCGTGCGAAAAAATATTCAATCCTGGAAATTTAGATTCTAGCCATCCTGACGCTAAATAAATTGTCAACGGGAAACCATACATTTCTGTAAATAACGCAACAATAAATGCTGAAAAGGCGCCAAAACTATGCCAATCACGTTTTGTTTTGGGGTGATAAAAACTAAAAGCAAAAATGATAAATATAGCGGAATTAATTAAAACTACAAACCACATGCCATAGCCGGCTTCCCCATGATGCATATATTATCCCTTTTTATTTGCTATAATTCTTGTCACTATCCTGATCATTTTTATTTTTATGATCATTATGCCCACGATGCATAAAAATATGCATCAATGGGCATAATAAAAGTACAACTATTAATAGCAGCGTTGGTAAATAGGCAACTATATGGTCATAGTGCTCCATCCACAAGGTATAACCCAGTATTAGGAATAATATAACCCATAGTAATTTAACAATCGTTGGCATATTTATCGCCTATGTTGGTCCTGCATCATCATTGGTTTATGCTGCTGCATCATTTGTTTATTCATCATTTGCATATTCATCATCATAGGCTTATTAAAGTACCCTTTGAACATGTACATGGAGCCAAAATAACTAGTACACAAAGCTCCTAAAACAGCCGCTATAGTAATTATATAACCAAAAACTCTAGCTAGTTTCACTCCTGCACCGTCATTACGAAAAGCCCAAACCAAAAGAGCAACTCCAACGGCCATTGCAATTAACTCATTAGCAAATGCTAAATCTAATAAAAACATCATCATATGACTATTCTCCTAATTGTTTTTCAATACTACCACTAAGTATAGTGGATAAATCTATAGCATTGCTAAAGTGACTAATCGTATTGCATGTAATAATCTGCCCCGCTCCAGCTTTTATCAAACTATCATACGCATCTCCTGCAAAGATTCCATGTACACCAATACAAACTGGAGCCTTAATTTTAGTCGATTTAAAATGCTTAACCGCTTCAATCATTGTACGCGCAGTGGAAATAATATCATCTACCAAAACGGGTGTATGATGCATATAAGGCTCTATATTGGGGACTGAAACTTCAACCGGTGGTTGTCAACATAGTTGTCGCCTCTAAGCAGGATTTATATGGACCTTCTCAACAGGTTCCCAGCATCTAGTTTTACAATTCCATCTTTTAGGGTTTTTGGCTCTAGCTTCATTATATACTTGACTTCTTTTACTCAAAATCTCATGCTCCAAACCTGTATGCCGCTGGTGTGGCGTAACGAAGTTTATTCCGCTATGCCTATGCTCATAATTGTACCATCGAGTAAATTTTGTCATCCATTGCTCAGCTTGTTCAATATCTTTAAACGGTTTTCTTGGGTAGCTGGGACAATATTTTAACGTTTTGAATAATGCTTCTGAAAATGGATTATCATTGCTTGTAGCAGGCCTGGAAAATGATTTTATTACCCCTAAATTTTGCATAGTAGCGAGCATTGTTGCGCCTTTCATTGCCCCGCCATTATCAGAATGCAACGTAAGCTGTGACTTCTCAATATTATTAGATTCACATATTTGTCGGAAAACTTTAGCTGAAACCTTATTATCTTGATAATCATTTACATGCCAACCAACAATATAGCGACTATAAATATCAATAAACAAGTATAAATAATAAAACTTACCTTTTATTTCAGTTGGTAAAAAAGTGATGCCCCAACTGTAAACTTGATTGGGGCTTGATGCCGTAAGCCTTGGGCATGGTCTTTTTTGTGGAGGCTTAGAGCGACCTCTATGATGTTGCATTCTTTCTTGCCTAAGAATGCGATAAAAAGTGCTTTCTGAGCAAATATACTCGCCTCTATCAGCAAGAATAGGCACTATCTGGCTAGGTGGTAGTGACGCAAACTCAGGCATATTTACTATTTTTAACACCTGAGATTTTTCCTGATTACTAAGCTTGTTTGGTGTATTTTTTAAAGCTCCCCTCCTTTTGTCAGACTTATCAGATTTTTTAATCCATCTTTGATAAGTTCGAAGTGATATTCCAATTGCTTCACAAATTTTATATAGTCTAGCACCCTTGTATTTAGCTTCTGATATTAATTTTATTATTTCTTCCTTTGTCTCTAGCTTAAATTTACACCCTCTTTTTCCAATAATTTTTGGATTTTTTTTTGAAGGTCTAGTAACGCAGCAGCTTCAGCTAAAGCTTTATCTTTTACGGTTAATTCCTTTTCTTTTGATGCTAATAATTTTTCTAACTCTTTTTTTTCAGCATTTAATTTACCGTATTCGAATTTACTCACTGCTCCTCCAGATAAACTATTTTTTAAATCTAATTCCCACTCATTTAGATCTTCGAGCATAATCCCATGCTCTCGACAAAACATAGATTTTACTTCAATAGGAATATTTATATTTTCTAAAACAGCATCTATTTTTCGTAGATCAGATAAATGCTGATTAAATGGTAATTGATTTAAGTGGCGCGTAACCCAGCGATGTATTGTTCGAGTTGTGACGCCAGATTTTTCAGATATAGATCTTATACTATCTTCTCTATCTGATGATAGTACTTTTTTTATAATTTCTTCTCTAAATATAACAGTATATGAGGCCATACTTTGATACTTCCTTTTTGATAATCAACACGACAACTATCCTGACAGAGAGGGCTAATATAGACTAAATTACTAGTATTAACTAGGAGAGTTCCTTTATGGATGCAACAAAAGCTAAGGATTTAAAAATTATTGGGGCTGGGCCATCAGGTTTAGTAGCGGCAATTACTGCGGCCAGAGCAGGGATAAATGTTACTGTTTATGAAAAAAGAAAAACGGTTGGTGCACGTTTTAGCAATGATTTTCAGGGCTTAGAAAATTGGAGTTCAACTGTAGATATTTTAGAGCAGCTTCATGCAATGAATATTCAAATAAATTTTGATGCTACTCCAAGTTATGACGTTAAAGGTTATGATCATTATAATAACGAATATGCGTTTCATAGTGAAAAACCTTTTTATTATTTAGTTCGCCGAGGAAGTAACCCGGGTAGCTTGGATAATGGGCTAAGAAAGCAGGCTATTGATGCTGGTGTAACTATTTCTTTTGAAGAAACACTTACAAAATTACCACAAGGCGGCATAGTATCTATCGGTCCGCGAGCACCTGATGCTATTGCTGTTGGCTATACTTTTAATACAGAGCTTGATGATGGTGCTTATACGGTGCTAGATGATGAGTTAGCAATAAAAGGTTATGCGTATCTATTAATTCATAATAACTATGCAACTATATCAACATGTTTGTTTGAAGATTTCCATAATGAAAATCATTATCTTGAACGCACATTAGAATTTTTTCAGAATAAATTAAATTTTAATATGGAAAATAAGCACCGTTTTGGAGGTGCTGTTAATTTCATTTTGCCGAAATCAGCCGTTAAAGAAAAAATTCTATATACTGGTGAATGCGCAGGATTTTAAGATCCCCTATGGGGATTTGGATTGCGCTTTGCAATGGTTTCAGGACATTTAGCTGCTCAAAATTTCATTCAAAAGTATCCTTATCAACAATATAATTCTCTATGGAAAAAATCTTTGCAGGACCCAATGAAAACAGCACTTGTGAACCGCTATTTATATAATTTTCTAGGTAATCGTGGATACAAACGTGTTTTAAAAAGTCTTAACTCCCAAAGTAACCCTCACAATTGGCTGTATAAATTATACAAACCATCGCTGGGAAGGAAAATAATTTATCCATGGGCCAGAATGCGGCTGAAATTAAAGCGTAGTGCCAATTATGCAAAAAAATCGCATTGTGATTGTACATGGTGTAAATGCGTAGACTAAATATTCATTAAGTCTAATGCTATAATCACACCATACCAAATAACAATCTAAATCATGGACGAACAAATAAAACTATCTCTAAAAGATATCAGCTGCGCAAGCTGCGTGAAAACTATAGAAACTGCATTAAATCAAGTTGATGGAGTAGAAAATGCACAAGTTAACTTTGCAGAAAAAACCGCTGTTATAATCGGTAATGTCTCATCCGACACACTAATTTCTGCTATTAAAAACGTTGGCTATGATGCTGAGCCATTTGAAAAATTCGATATTATAGAAGAAGAGCAAGAAGAATTTGTGCGTTTTAGAATGCTAATGCGTAAATTTATTGTAGCTGGCATTTTCGGGGTTATTTTTTATATTCTAGGAATTACAAATTTCACCCCACCCATCACTGAAACAGCGGGACAAATTATTTGGTTTATTATAGGAATTATCACTGTAATAATTATGGGATATTCTGGTGGATATTTATATCGCAATGCCTTTAAGGCGTTTTTAAATAATTATGCGACAATGGATACGCTAATAGCCTTAGGAACTGGCACTGCATGGATATACTCACAGTTTATTACAGTTTTTCCTAATATCGTTCCACCTCTAGCCCAGCATGTATATTTTGAAGCAGCTTTAATTATTATTGCCCTAGTTGATCTTGGGGCAGCACTTGAAATTCGTGCACGCGGTAAAACATCGCAAGCTATAAAACGCCTAATCGGTTTGCAAGCCAAAACTGCACGAGTGCTACGAGATGGCCAAGAAATTGATATACCCATAGAAGATGTACAATTAAATGATATTGTACGCGTCCGTCCTGGCGAGAAAATAGCAGTAGACGGTGAAATTACTGAGGGACACTCAACAGTTGATGAGTCAATGCTAACTGGTGAACCCATCCCTGTTAAAAAACAAGTTGGCGATGAAGTTATTGGCAGTACAATCAATAAAACTGGAAGTTTTCTTTTTAAAGCAACTCGCATTGGTAAAGATACTGCTCTTGCACAAATTGTAAATTTAGTGCAGCAAGCACAAAATACAAAAATGCCAATTGCGCGCCTGGCCGACACAGTATCATCATTTTTTGTGCCTGCAGTTATGGTTATTTCTGTTTTAACTGGGCTTATTTGGTTTAACTTTGGACCCGATCCTAAAGTTGGCTTTATTTTAGTAACATCAATGACCGTATTAATTATCGCCTGCCCTTGCGCATTAGGTCTTGCTGCGCCTATTTCTGTCATGGTCGGCATGGGCAAAGCCGCAGAAAATGGTACTTTAATTCGAAACGGCGAAGCGCTTCAACAGGCTACAAAATTAACTGCCGTTATTCTAGATAAAACTGGAACTATAACTTTGGGACATCCAGAAGTCACTGAAGTTTATGCAGCTAATAATTTATCTCAAGATAATTTACTGCAATTAGCTGCGAGCATTGAAAGCGGCTCTGAACATCCTCTTGGCGAAGCAATTGTTGAATCTGCAAAAAGTAAAAATCTAGAAATTTTGAAAATAAATAATTTTGCTGCTATTGCGGGACATGGGGTCTCAGCAAGTTTGGATAACAAAAATATTTTATTCGGCAATGATAAATTAATGACTAAAAATAATATTAATATTGATTCACTACAAAACAAAGCCCTTGAACTTGCCAACCTAGGTCATACACCAATGTACATGGCGATTGATAATAATGCAGCTGGAATTATTGCTGTTGCTGATCCGATTAAAGATGATTCAAAAGATGCTATAGGGCGCCTCAAAAAATTAGGCATAGAAGTAGTGATGTTAACTGGCGATAATGAGACGACTGCTAAAGTTGTGGCTAAGCAGGTCGGCATTGATAAAGTCTTTGCTGATGTTTTACCCGAGCATAAAGCAGATAAAGTAAAAGAATTACAGACTCAAGGACACATAGTTGGCATGGTAGGAGACGGCATTAACGACGCTCCTGCTCTCGCGCAAGCCGATATTGGCTTTGCAATTGGTTCAGGTACTGATGTTGCCATTGAAAGTGCTGATATAACGCTTATGCGAAGTTCTATACACGGCGTTACCAATGCTATAGCTATTTCTGGAGCTACTTTGACAAATATAAAACAAAATCTTGTAGGTGCATTTTTCTACAACGGCATTGGAATTCCAATTGCAGCCGGAATTTTATATCCGTTTATTGGCTTATTATTAAACCCAATGATTGCTGGCGCTGCTATGGCATTATCATCTGTTACCGTTGTAAGCAACGCTAATAGATTACGCTGGTTTAAAGTTTCGGAGAAATAAAATGATTACTATAATTGTAAATTTATCTGGATTAGTCTTAATAGGATTAATAATTTGGTGGTTTTTAATTAAAAAACCACAAGCTACCACAATATCTGGCGATACTATAGAAATAAAAGTTCACGACGGTATTTACTCCCCTGCTGTTATAAACGTCAAAGCTGGGCAGACTTTGCACCTAAAATTTTTACGGCAAGATAAATCACCCTGCTCTTCTGTAGTTGTATTTAAAGATTTAGATATCTGTGCGGAACTCCCTGTCGATAAAATTCATCAAATTGATGTAAAAATCGATAAGCCTGGTGAATATGAATTTACTTGTCAAATGGGAATGTATCGCGGGAGATTAATCGTAGAATAATGTTAAATTTTATCGCTATTGCCTCCACCCTATTTGGCCTCTGGGCATTATTTCATAAGAAAATCATTAACTCAAAAACTTGGCATGCAACTATAACGCCTTTGGCATCAATAATTGGTAGTGGATTTTTAGTATCCGCTCCCCTGCTATTACTTGCTACAGGAAAATGGGCAGTACTAATTATGCTTGTGATCGTAATTTTTGCCTATGCATTAGGCTCAAGCGTGCGTTTTAATATCAAACATCTTGAGCCATTATTAATTAAAATGCCAGAGCATGGAATTTATCGCCTAGAAGAAATATCTCGTATTGCACTGGGTCTTGCATATATTATCTCTGTAACATTTTATTTGAAACTATTATCAGCTTTTGCACTTCGTGGCATCGGATTTGAAAATATTTTATATGAAAATATTTTGACTTCTTCTCTATTATTATTTATTGGAATAATGGGTAAAATTCGTGGTCTATCGATCTTAGAATTTTTTGAAATATATTCTGTTAATACCAAATTAGCAATTATTTTTGCTATTATGGTCACCCATTTTTTATACAATGCCGAACTATTTACGCAAGGAAAATGGATTTTAAAAGCATATCCACATGAATCATGGTGGCTTGGATTTAGGAAAATTTTGGGAATGCTAATTATTATCCAGGGCTTTGAAACATCACGTTATATAGGAGATGAATATAGTGCGAGTTTGAGAATTAAAACCATGAAATATGCACAATACATTTCAGGCGTAATTTACGTCTTTTTTATAGCTCTTGCCATGGTAGTCTTTAATGATATTCACCAAATAAGTGAGACTACCGTAATAAACCTATGCCGCATTGTGGCTCCTGCACTAGCCCTACTTTTAATTATAGCCGCAATTATGAGTCAATTTAGCGCAGCTATTGCAGATCTTGTTGGCAGTGGCGGATTAATATCTGAAGCAACTAGAAAAAAAATATCAGTAAATAACAGTTATCTATTAATTACTCTAATCACTTTAGTATTAACCTGGAGTGTTAATATTTACCGCATTATTCCTATAGCATCTAAAGCATTTGCTATTTACTATGCTTCACAAATAATCCTAACATTAATAGCAATTATAAGCTGCAAATGCATTAAGCAAATATTTTGGCCTGTATTATTCTACAGCTTTTTATTATTCATGATGATCTTAGTCATTGTCCTTGGAATCCCTGTTGAATAAAAAATCTTTAATACATTACAGTAATACCTGCACCAAATTTTATCTTTTCATCATAATTTAAATCCGAAGAATAATTCACGCTAGCATATATTTTTTTATTAAAGGCAAAATTCAACATAAATTCATATTCTTTATCAGTATTAACTTCCCATTCAAAATCAAACCGATCTGTTAATTGTAAATCGCTTCCTGCAGCAAATTTCACATGCCCGTTAGTATCAACTCGCAAATCCGTATGAATCAATAATGGCAGCACATAAGTAAAACCAAAAACTCCTTTATTGCCGTCATCAGGTGCATCATGCTCTTTTTTGAAATTCCCACCAGCATAAGCGTAAAAATGTCTAGTAAATCTTCGAGAATACAATAAATCAATATCATATTCGTCTTTGTAATTATATTCAGCTTTAATCGATACGGTATTTTTGGTATTAAATACACGCGCCATGCCTTGTAGTTTATTAGACATCACAGAAATTTTTGGCTGGAAAAAATACGTATCGTCATGCGGCCACGGATCAGTTTTTTTAGCTTCAATTAATTTAGGATCAGTAACGGTTCCTTCATAACGAACTACTCGTGCCATACCAGATTTCATGTGATATAAATTATGGCAATGAAAAAACCAGTCTTTTTTCTCATCTGCTGCAAATTCTATCTCAACCTTACTCATAGCCGGCACATCTACAGTATGTTTAAGCGGACTGTAATCCCCCTGCCCGTTTAGAACTCTGAAAAAATGGCCGTGAAGATGTATGGGATGATTCATCATAGTCTTATTGTCTAAAACAAATTTAACATTCTCCCCTTTTTTAATTAAAATTTTATCTGCCTCTGACAAAGTTTTATTATTAAAAGACCACACATAGCCTTCCATAAATCCTGTGAGTTCTAAATTTACTACTCGCTCTGGCCGCCCTTTTGGCAAAGTTGTTTTATGAGGCGCCGCTAGTTCTTTATAATTATTAAGCTCGATAATTTTAGGTACAGCCATTTTCATATGCTCCATATGACTATGAGCAGAATGATCCATGCTTTGGCTCATATTGTGACCCTTATGATTCATCATCATATGATGATCATGGCCAACAAATAAATTTGGTTTTGGCATATCCGGCGCTTTATTTAATTTGCCAGATCCAAGAATAGTCGAAGAATACCCGCTGCCATCTACCGCTGTTGCTCTAAGTTCATAAGATTCATTTTTAGGCAAAGTTACTAAAACATCATAAGTTTCCGCTATTGCAATTTTTAATTTTTCAACTTTAATCGGCTTAACATTTAGGCCGTCAGCCGCAATAATCTCCATTGAACCGCCTGCAAACTCAACATTAAAGTAAGTAGACGCTGAGCCATTAATTAGGCGCAATAAAACTTTATCGCCTTTTTTGTATTTAGAATACGATATCTTTTGAGAACCATTTACTAAAAAAGCATCATATCCAACATCAGAAACATCCATTGGCCCCATGCGTGTCCAGGCGCTTTTTAGACGATTTTTGATTGCGGACTTTCCATGTTGCAATACTTTAAGCCATGACTGCACGGTATCTTTTTTTAGTGAATAATAATCATCATCTATCTTTAAATGACGCCAAATAGTATTAGAATTTTCATTACTCCAATCAGAGAACATAATTACTAGATCTTCTTTATATTTTTCACTTGTTTTTGGCAAAAAAACTAAAGGTCCATAGAGCCCCTGTTGCTCTTGTAAATTAGTATGCGAATGATACCAGTACGTTCCGCTTTGAATAATTGGGAACTCATAAGTGAAGCTTGTGTGGGCTCTTATTGGCATTGTAGTTAAATATGGTACACCATCCTGATCATTAGGGAGCAAAATTCCATGCCAATGAATAGAAGTCTCTTCATCAAGTTTATTATTAAAAGTAACGCGAAGAATATCTCCTTCTCGTGCTTTTATAAGTGGTGCTGGAATTTGGTTATTAATAGCTAATGTTTTAATATTTTTGTTAGCAAAATTAACAATTTTGTAATCTATATCGAGATTATATTCAACTAATTTTCCGTAACTTATAGAAAACATACAAAAAGATAAAATTAAGATGAATATATTAGTAATTTTCTTTTCCATAAAAAATATTTGAAATCATTTCATTAAAATGATAATACCTTAATTTTATAAAAAACAAAACTTAAAACTAATTTATCCACCTATATTGTCTATTAGCCTGCTGCCGAATAACCCCATCAACCAACATCCACCCTATCATCAATTTAGCCTGCTCTTTAGTCAGCGCATAAACATCCTGGAGCTTACGCTGTGATGGGTTTCCCTTGCTCTGACTCAGCGACTTGACTATATTTTTGTATTTATAGTTGGCGACCCAAGTTGAAATTTGCCTTCCGCCAAAATTACCAGAACCCTTTGGTTTTAAAGATAATTTAGCTATGCTTCGTGTCTGCTTCTTTTGGCTTCCTGGTTGCTTCTTTTGGCTTCCACCTTGCTCATTCTTGCTTCCATCTAGCTCTCCTGTTGCTTGTGCTAGCTTCCTATTAAAATTGGCTTGCTTTCTAATAGCTTTCAAAGCCAATCTTTGCTGCTTTGAAATAAAATGAAAAAGGCTGGCATCACAGTACTGACTAGCACCAGTTGATGCTATAACTGTAAATCCAGCAATAAAGAAAATGGCCCAAATAGCCTTAATAATAATATTTACTGACTTTTCAGCCAGCTCAAATCTTTGAGCTAACCAGGAGTTTAAGCTGTTAACAGAAGAAACTTCAGGCTTTGGAAGGCGGTGTAAAATCTCTCTTTTTTGCAATGTTATATCAGATAAATGTCGTGATATCTGACGATAATTACCAGGTTGGGATAGGGGGTCTAATTTTTCTATAGCTTTTTTAAGCCTATTTTCTGTATCCAAACTGCCAGTATATTGATCATTTAAAGTTTTAACATAGGACGAAGCTATTTGTTGATTCGAAAGATCATGTTGTGATGCCAAATCGGAAACCATTGCAACAATCGATAAGCAGAACAATACAAAGCCGATTAAACGCATTTGCCAAATTCGTAACTTACATGATCGATGTGCATTAAAAGCACCTAAATAAGCGCAAAAAAAGGCGAGCATCGCATCAGCAATAATATAAGCCGAGCAATTACAAATCTTTTCATAAAAAGTAATTCCTTGCTGCCAGCCATAAATACCAGTGTATGAAATACTGATTATAAATCCTAGAAAAGATAAGAGGTGAGTAGTGTAATATACCGAATTGGAAACTTTGTATTTAAATTGAGTAAAGTGTTGTACTTTATTGTTTATTTCTCGGGATAGCATGATAGATTTGAAGTTTTTTATTTAGATTTTGTTTTGATTCCACCGCAGGCGCTAATACGCGCCTGGGCGTAATGATGGTTTTAGCCACAACGATGCAGCATTAACCAAGAATCCAGATCATCAAGCAAATAACGAATAGCACGGCCAATTTTCATATATTTGGGACCAGCAGTACGATTTTTATATTGGCCATTCATACGATCTTGAGCCAAGAAAGAACGGCTCATGCAAATGTAATTTGCCGCTTCCATTTCCGTTAACACTTTTTTAATTTCCATCTGTCGTCTCCATTAATTGTTAATCCACAATCTAAATGTACAACAAAAAATGTATAGATGCAAGAAAAAAACAACAGAAATGTTAAAACACTTTAAAAAAAGTTAATGAACGACCGTAGACTCATAGATACAACACCTAACATCTTTCCATTTCGAGGAAATTCTATAACAGCATCAGGATAAGATGTATTAGATGCTTTTAGATACCGTTTACTTCCTTCAACGCTAAGCAAACGCAAAATAATATCATCTGTTTCAGGTATCGAAACAACAACTAATGACTTATGCTCTGGCTCCTTAACCGGATCAACAATAATAATACTGCCATCTGGAATACTATAACTATCATCTGATAACATACTGTCACCAGTAACTTGCAAAGCAAAAGAAGAAGGGTTTACATCGCCAATAACTGGCAATAAAGTATGGTTTTTCAAGGCATTAGGAGTGTTTCTGAGCTCATCCCATTCTGCAGACTCTTCCCATCGCAAAATAGGAACATATTTAACAGGGGGATTTATTAAAGCTCCTTCGTCATTTTGTAACCATTTATCGCCATCCCCACTTAATAGCCAATCATGATTTACACCCAATTTATCAGCGATATCATGCGTATAACGCGAACGCTTAATTCGACCGGAGCAAATTGATTGTACAGTCTGTTGTTTAACGCCAATTTTATCTGCTAATGAGACTTGAGTCATTCCAGACTCTTTCATTACTAATTTTATACGCTCTGCTAATGTTTTCATAAAAAAATTCTAGTTCAATCTTGACAAAAATACATTTTTTGTTGTACATTTAAATTGTAAACAAAAATCGACAAAACAGCAAGGAGGCACATATGCCAAGAACCTCATGTGTTAAAAACCATCCAGCCAAAGAACGCTTAGTCATAACACGAGAAAGCTATGTTGCCGCATGTGAAAATGACTTTGTTGCCGCTGCTCTCTTAAATCTATTCGAATATTGGCACAATATCAAATTGGACCAATATTCGCAAGCCAAGAAATATAATGATATAGCTGAACGACATGGAGACAATCGCCAGCAGATAGAGTCATTATTTCAGTGGCATACGATGGATGATCTACAAAAAAGCTTGATGGGTTTTGGCCGTAGAAAAGTTGAAAAAGCACTGCAAATAATATTGAAAATGGGGTTTGTTAGTATTCATAAAAATCCAAATCCTCGTTACGCCTTTGACAGTACCAGATATTTTTTATTTCACCCTGATAGGGTCGATACATGGCTTGATAATCACTACAACAAATCTAACAATACCGAGTGTACAAATGTACCAACGGAACCTACCAAATGTACATCCCCAGATATACAAATGTGCAACCCGGAAGTACAAAGTGATCAGCCGGGACGTACAAACCAAAGCGATATACTATATACAAAGACTACTACAAAGATTACACACAAAGAGAGCGCGTGTGATTATTTTGAAAAATTCTGGAACAAGTGGTCTGAAGTAACCGATAAGCCAATCAAAAAACAAAAAGCTCAAGACAGTTTTTTTAATGCCAATATCAATTCTGAAAATCTAGAGAAAATTCTTAGCGCTCTAAACAATCAAGCGCAAGCAAAAAAAATCAAAAAACAAAATAACGAGTTCACACCTCAATGGCCAGATCCTGACACCTGGCTTCGTGATAAGCGCTGGGAAGACGAGGTTAATCTTAAAGCACCAAAAGGGCAAAGCGCTAATTACCACAAACCTGCGGAAGTTAAAGAACGAAAAGTATTAAGCGCTGAAGAAAAAGCAAAAGTTAATTTGATGATGCAGCAAGCAATGAGATCAGTAGGAATCAGGAAACAATAATGCAACAAGAATATTTATGGCAAAAAATGGGGTTAATAGTTCAAGAAGGATTTGCGCTTCCTGGCATTCAAGAAATTATGTTAAACCCAAATGGGGATGTTTGGTTTAAACATGCGCAGCATGGCAACATGCAAGCAGGATCAATGTCGCAAACTGAAGCAGAAAATTTTGTTCACGCCGTTGCAAATTATTCTGGAAAATTCATTTCAGATAAAACGCCGTATTTGGATGAAATTTTACCTTTTGGTGGAGAGAGGATCAACGTTACTACTTCACCAATAACTCCTGGAATTTCGTTTAATATTCGCCTTAAAACGACAAAAGAAATATCACTCAAAGAATACGTGCAGCAAGATGTTTTAAATTTAGAACAATTTCATTTTTTAGTCGATGCAATTAAGTCTCGTAAAAATATTTTAGTTAGCGGAGCTCCAGCATCTGGCAAGACAACTTTTGTAAACGCAATTTTAAAAAAAATATCAGAAGTTGAAAGTGGAGGGCACAGAATTTTAATTTTAGAACAAATTCCTGAGCTCGAATGTGCATTAAAAAATACTAAAAAGATGCAAGAAAGTACAACAGTGAACATGAATAAACTTCTATGGATCTGCATGCGTAACACGCCAGACAGAATTGTGATCGGGGAGGTGCGAGATAGCGCAGCGTTAGATATGCTAAAAGCATTTAACACTGGATGCCCTGGCGGCCTAGCAACAATTCACGCAAATACTCCTAAGCTTGCTATTCAGCGAATTATTGATTTATGCATGGAGGCTGTTGCCAATCCACCATACGCACTTATTGCAGCGACAATTAACATCATTGTGCAAATAGCGGTAGAAAACGGTAAACGCAAAGTGACGAGTATTGCAGAAGTTGAAAGCTTTGATTCTAAAACTAAACGATTTAACTTAACGGAGATTTTATGAAAAAGTATTTAATTTTATTGGCTATATTCACACAAAACACTTTTGCCTCAGATGGGCTTCATGAGCTAGACGGAGTATTTACTAAAATAATTGGCGCCTTATCGGGAAATATTGCATATTCATTAGCGATTATTTCCATTGCTGTTTGCGGCTTTGTTATTGCTTTTACAGATTTACAAAGTGGGGCAAAAGGATTATTACAATCATGTTGTGGAATATCTTTAGCAGTTTTCTCAACTCAGATAGTTACAAATTTTTTAGGATTTTCAGGAGCAGTTATTTCATGAAAAATGTCAGCATGGTTAACAAAGCACTGAGCCGCCCTATCTTAGTTTTTGGCGTGCATAAAAAATGGATTAGCATGAATTTTTTAATCTCTTTTCCTTTATTAGCTGCCAGTCATTTTAGATTTCCTGCTGTGTTTATAGGTGTGGGTTTGTTTATTGTCATGCACTTTATAACTAAGATTTTAACCAATTACGATGTGTATCTGGCAGCATTAATCAAACAAAATATGAAGTTTAATTTAACCAAGTTTTATCCTGCAATTGGAGGATTAGTGTGAAACAAGGATTTAGCGAGTTATTAAATTACTTATTACTAATTGATTCAAAAACGGTACTACACAAAGACGGATCTTTATCGCGTCATTTTAGTTATAAAGCGCCAGATATTGATTCTATGTCAGAAGATGATATTGATTTTTTAAGTAGTACCTGGCAGCAGGCATTTAGTTTTTTAGGCGATGGTTGGATGCTGGAAACTAATATAATTAGCCAAGCACAAAAAAATATTAATAATCATCAATATAAAGAAAAAGTAGCACGGGAAATTAACAAGGAACGCTGTGAAAGCTCACAGATTGTTGATACAAAATATATTTTATCTATCAGCTTCAAACAAAATATTGAAGCTCAGAATAGATTATCAAAAATAGCTCTAGATAATTACACTAGTGATTTCAGTAAATTTTTCAATGATAAGACTGAAGAATTTATTAGTTTTTTAGCGCGTAGCTTATTATCTATTAATGCTCTCGAAGATACTGATTTAGTATCTTTTTTAAACACCTGCATAACAGGCAGCAATAACAAGCTACAAAAGCCTTTTCAAGGAGCATTTTTAGATAATTATTTAGCTTATGATTTTACTACCGGGTTTGAGCCAAAAATTAATAATAAAAATATCTTAACTATTTCTATCGATGATATCCCAGCTGCAAGTTATCCGGCAATTTTAGAAAATTTAAGTTATTTATCGATAAATTATCGCTTTTCTTCAAGATTTATACCGCTAGGTAAAGATGCAGCACAAAATTATTTAAAAAAACACACTAAAAACTGGTCGTCAAAAGCTATTGGCATTTTCGGTATTATCCGTGAGTCGATGGGGCTTAGCGTGCAGTTAAATGAAGATGCACAAAATACCGCAGATAATCTAAGAGATTTACAATGCGAAAATGAAAGCGGCAATTTAACTTTTGGTTTTTATAGTTCGGTATTGATTTTACAGGGCGAAGATTTAATTAAATTAAAAAACATTTCCCAAGAAATTATTAATCATATTCAACAGTTAAATTTTAAAGCCAGAATCGAGACTGTAAATGCTTGCGCGGCATACTTAGGTAGCCTGCCCGGTCATGGTGAATATAATTTACGCAAAATGCTTATTGACAGTAAATTTGCCAGCCATGTTTTACCCATAAGCTCAGTGTACAGCGGCGAGCCAGATTATTTACTACAAACTGTAACTAAAGGCTCGCGACCATTTTATTTAAGTTTACATGTGGGAGATGTAGGTCACACTGCAATTCTTGGGCCAACTGGAACAGGCAAAAGTACCTTGTTGGCGAATTTAATTGCAGCACACAGAAAATATGATGATTCTAGAATTATTGTTTTAGATAAAGATTATTCAAATAAAAAAATCATTAAAGCCTTAGATGGTAATTATTTTGATTTAATGCAAAAAGACTTTCAACTATCTCCATTAGCACAAATCAATCCTGGCAATGATTATCAGATTAGCCTAGCAACAGAATGGTTGCGTATTTGCTGTGAGTCTAAAGGAGTTATTGTCGATGCTGACAGACAAAAAATATTGTTTGAAGCTGTTACAAGATTAGCTACTGAGCCACAAGAATATAAAAATCTAGAGCATTTGAGTTTACAAGACCAAGAACTGCGCATTGCTATTGATACTTTAAACCAAGGAATTTTTAAATACTTATTAAATGGCACTGAAAATAATCTTAATAATTTAGATATTTTAGGCTTTGAGCTAGGAAATTTCCTGGATGATAATCAAAAAAACATCGCGTTACCAGTAATTACAGCAATATTCAATCAGTTAGACTTGTTGTTTCGCGAAAAAAAGAGAACCTTACTAGTACTAGAGGAAGCCTGGTGTTACTTGAAACACCCATTATTTCAGGAAAAACTGGTTGATTGGTTTAAAACCTTAAGAAAATTTAATGTTGCAGTTATTATTGCCTCCCAAGATGTTTCTGATATAGCGACTTCTAAAGCAGCAAGCACTATTCAATCAGCTTGTCTCACACGAATATTTTTACCAAATAGTAAAGCACAAGAAAAATTACTATCGGAACATTATCAATCTTTTGGCTTAACCACGGAGGAAATAGCAGTTATAAAAAATGCACAACCTAAACGAGACTATTATTATCAGTCTCCAAATGGCTCGAGGTTATTTAATTTAGAGCTTGGGGATGTGGCGAAGGAATATACGTGTGGGTAATCCCCTCTGTCGCCATAGGCGACATCTCCCCTTTTTCAAAGTAGAGAATTAGCCCACTTTGAAAAAGGGGGCAGCGCCAACGGCGCTGGGGATTTTAAAATAAATAAAAAGGAGAAATTTACGATGAAAAAAACTTTACTAGCAGCTACATTAGTCTTTGCATCAGCCAATATTTTAGCATCAGGATTTCCTGTTGTTGACATAGTTAACGGCATTCAAAATGGTCTAATGTATGTGAGGCAGTACGAGCAATTAAAAAATGAAATTCGTGCAGTTGAAATTGCTATAGACAATGTAAAAAATATAAAAAAATTAGAATGGAGAGATCTAAGCGGGCTAATGAATCAAATGGATGATGTGTCAAGACGCGGAAAAGCTTTATCTTACACCATGAAAAATGCGGATGAAAAGTTTAATAAAATTTTTCCTGATATAGATAAAATGCAATCAAATAATAATTTACAGCAAAAAAATCAGCAAAATAAAGCGCAACTGCAAACTGCACGTGACACCATAAAAAATAATATTTTATTGCTACAAAAAAGCGCGGAAAACTTTGAAAAACAACAAAGGACTATCGAGGCTTTAAAAGCTCAAAGTAAATCTTCCGCTGGCCAAATGCAAGCACTGCAAGTTTCTAGTGAAATTGCAGCAGAAAATGTAAATCAATTACAAGAACTTAAAAAGATTATTGCTGCACAGTCTAATGCTAGTGCAGTTTTTATGTCGCATCAGGTGACTAATGAAGCGCAAGAAGATAAAGCGATGCAAGAAGTTATTGATAGCTTTCCTAAAGAGCGTTATAAGCCCAAAATAAATTTTAATCGAATGAGATTTAAATAGGAGTTAGCATGGATGCAGGAATTTTAGATTCAGTAACAAATGAATTTTCAGTCGCATTAATAAAAGATAGTCTTTTTTTGCAACAAACGGCATATAGCATATTTAAATATCTGGCGATTATTCAATTAGCTACAACATCTTTATGGTTAAGCTTAACTGGTGAGTCTGCACAAAAAGCTGCTATAGAAATAATAAAATCTTGCATCTTTTTTGCAGTCTTTTACGCCTTAATAGATTTAGGAGGAAACTGGCTGCCAGACATTTTCAATAGCTTTATGGAAATAGGTAATCAAGCTAATACCAATATTGCCGTTAATCCTAGCAGCATAATCGATCAGGGATATCAAATAGTCGGCTCTATTTATTATTCATTAGCTAGCGTGGGATTATTAAGGCATCCGTTTGTTTCAGCTCTAGCAGTAATGATCTGCATTATTATAATGATAATTTATGCTTTTATCGCAGCAGAGCTTACGATTCTAATCGTGAAATCATATGTTTTAGTTGCAACAAGCAGTTTCTTTTTTGCCTGCGGGGCTAATCAGCACTCTCGTGATCTAGCAGTTAATTTCATGCGCGCCGTAATAGCACTAGGCGTGCGCTTAATGATTACTTATTTAATTTTATCTGTCGGCCAAAACTTAGGTTATGAATGGGCAGATTTAACAAAAAAAGCTGCAGAAAATGGCGAAGCTATGAGCATGCTGCTTATTTTAGCGACAGTCATCGTTTATTTTTCTATCTTTAAAAATATTCCTAGCTTTATGTCTAATCTGGTAGCTCCGGGGTTATCAGGAGATTACGCTAGTGGCGCCATGAGCACCGTAATGAATGCTAAATATATGACAAAGGGTTCAATGAAAGCAGCTGTAAATACGTTAAAAGGCGCTAAAAACTTGGCTCAAGCACTACGAAAAATATCACCACCAAACTTTAGGAGAAAATAATGAAAGATAACAATCCATATTTGCAGTCAAAATTATTGTGGAATGATTTATACGGCTCGGTTGAGAATAAGTTGAAAACCAGTGTAAAGATTAACTTTATTCTAGCGGGATTATTAGCTTTAACCATTGTTGGACTGATAATTACTGCGCAAAAATCTTTTATTAAGCCCTACCCTTTCATTATTCATGGTGATGCCATCATAACTTCACCCAAAGAATTTCAGGATAAAAATATTAAAGATAATCTTGCGCCCTATTTTGTAAAACAGTTTTTAATTTATTCGCGCAATCAAACGCTAGATAACTTTGCTAATAAAGATAATATTATTCGCGCCATGTCATTAAGCACTGGTGCTGCTCGTAAGCGTACTGAAAATAGCTTTTATGAACGACAAAAATCAACGGAAAACATTACTGAAATAAATATCAGCAGTATTTTGAAACGCTCTGACAATACTTTTGATATTCGTTGGCAAGAAACAATACGTAAAAATACTGGAGAAAAAACAGGAGGAGAAAACTATTTAGCGACCATTACTTATCAATATGGCACACCATCTAAGGATGAATTAATTTTGAAGAATAATCCGTTAGGATTTTATGTGACGCAATTTGTATTAACTAAAGAAGGATAGGAGAAAATATGAAAAAATTATTACTGATACCAATGATAGCTACTTTAGCATCATGCCAAGCAACACGACCACCGCAACAAATAAACTATCAAAACTTTATCGCTCCTAAGAGAATAGTCACAGAAAAAATAGCTGTGCATTTGCCAGAACCAAAAGTTAATGCGACTTTTAATTTAGGAGAAGACCCTAAAGTTGTAAAGGCTTATAAAGAATATTCGAAAAACGGCATTGCTAAAAATATTGCAGGCAAAGGAATAAACATAATGGCTTACAACCCTTACGAACAATTTATGGTGCAATGCTCTCCCCTTCATTTATGTGTGCTGCAACTCGAACAAGGTGAAAAAATAAATAATATTGATGTGGGAGATTCGATAAATTGGCTGGTTAGTACATCTAGCGTTGGAACTGCTGAAACTGGCTCATATCAAATAACTATCAAGCCAAAGTCAATTGAGCTGGCAACAGATATGGTCATAACTACGACAAAAAGAACTTATAACGTTGGTTTAATTAGTCGTGAAGGAGCTACTACACGAATTATGAGCTTCTATTACCCTGAAGATACACTTAAAAAATCCTTACAAAATCTAGAAAATAATAATCATAGCAATGAAGTTATAACGGCAAGTCCTAATATTAATTTAGATAAAGTTAATTTTCATTATGATATTGCCGCTGAAAGATATGCAATCTGTCCTGATAGGATATTCGATGACGGCGTTCATACATTAATAGAAATGCCGCAAGATATTGAGCAAAATAATTTACCAGTTTTGTATTTAGAAAATAATGGCAAAACCGAATTGGTTAATTATCGATACAAACATCCTTACTACGTTATTGATAGCGTTATTCAAAGAGCTGCGCTGATTAGCTCAAACAATAAAAAGGTAATTATAACTCGGATGTCATAATGAAAAAAATAAACTTATATCAAATCCCAGAAATAACTGGGATCAGCAAAAGAGTGATTATGATTGGTGCGGGATTATTGGTATTTGTAGTTATTTCATTTCTTCTAATGATGAATAAATACAGCTCAAATAGTAAAAACATTAATCCTGATGAGCCATTAAATATCGCAAAAAATATAAACGAAAATGATAATTCAATAGTTCACGAGGCAGCAAGAAAAGAGGTTGTGCGCCCTGTAGCTGTTACACCGAAGACTGAAATAAAGTTTATTGAGAATATAAAAAAAGATGCTGACGGTGAACCAGATAAATCTTATGCGTCAAACATTTCAATTTATAACAATGCTCATCACGAGCAAGACTTGATCTCTCATGAGAAAAATTATGCCGCAGATAATCAACTGTCAAATCCAAATATAACTATGCCGTCAGACGCTAATAATTATAAAGAACAAAATATGCAGGGCCAAAAAGCTAAGTTTTTAAGCTTGGATAAATATCATCAAAAAGATAAATTACTGAGTTTTGAGCCTAAGGTTTCACCATACACCGTTTCAGCTGGCAGTATTATTCCTGCTGTATTAAATACAGCTATTAATTCTGATTTACCAGGCTTTATTAGCGCACAAGTTTCTCGTGATGTTTATGATTCACCATCAGGAAATTATTTGTTAATTCCGCAAGGAGCAAAATTATTAGGAAGATTTGATTCGCAAATATCGTATGGTCAGTCCCGTGTTTTAATTGGCTGGCAGCGCTTAATTTTTCCTAATGGTAGTAGCATTAATTTAGAAAATATGCCGGGCGTTGATAATTTGGGAGCCGCTGGTTTGCATGACAAAGTGAATTCTCATTACCTTAAAATCTTTGGCAGCGCCCTACTCTACAGTGTGGTTGGAGCTGCAGGACAATTAAGCCAGCCACAAAATAATGGTGACAAAGGACCTTCCCCGCAGCAAACTGCTTTTGGAGCTGTGGGCCAACAACTATCGCAAACTGGAGCTCAACTATTAGCTAAAGAAATGAATGTACAGCCAACCTTAACAATTAGAGCTGGAAGTTCGTTTAATGTTCTACTATCTAAAGATTTAATTTTACCAAAAAAATATATTAAGGGAGCGTAATGGTTACTGCATTTATTTTTCTTATGGAATTTATTTTAAATTTTAGCTTTAATCTTTTATTTAGATTATTCATTATCTTGGCTATTTTTTTATACCTATTTGGCTTTCGAATTAATCTTAGTTCATCAATGCCCATTGGAATTTATTATCGCACTGGCGGCATGCTTGATCGTGGTTCGTGGGTTGAAGTTTGCCTGAGTGATGAAATTGCTGATTATGGAATTGAGCATGATTTTATTAAACATGGAATTTGTAGCAATGGCTCCATGCCCATATTTAAAGAAGTAATTGCCTTACCAGGCAATATAGTTCATTACAAAGATGATTACATTAGAGTCGGTAATAAAGAATATTTTGCACCTCAATCCCCCAAAATAAAAACCTGGGTTCATCAAAATAAAAATCATTTGAGCTTAGGATATTGGTTATATGGTAACAACAATCCACGTGGTTCTTGGGATTCAAGATACTTTGGAGGGGTGTGGAAAAGCCAAATTAAAGGCGTGTATAGACCCGTATTGGTTACCGGAAATAGTGTCCGGTAATATATTCAGCAATTGTGGAATTTAATAGCGCTATTTTTTAAGAAAAATCAATATATTAAATACACACATACATGCTCGCCCTATTTTGCGCTAGCGCTTAAAATTACCTGACCACACCCTCTCAACATGGTTTCGAGAATGTGGTCAGGTATCGGGCGAGTGTGGAGTGTGGAGATATAAATAAGAAAAGAAAAAAGAAGGGGAAGAAGAAAATGAGAGTAACGGAAAGGGATATAAAATTATTAAAATGGATTAATAAATTTGGGTTTGTAACGATCAATCAAGTTACTAAATTTTTAGGAATTAAGAAATCAGCAGGCTATGAAATGATTAATCGATTGGTAGTTAATAAATATCTTTTACATGAAATGATTTTCCACCGACAAAAAGGTGCATACAAATTAACGCCCCGAGGAGCAGCTCTAGCAGACGAAAATTTACCAGCTCTACGACGGATAAATATCATGAATTATAATCATGATATAAAATTAACTGATCTAATTTTAGATCTACAACATAATTTAAATTATAAAGTTACAACAGAGCGCGAAATTCGCCATAATTTTGCTCGTAATTCATGGGGTACACAAAACCATACCCCAGATGCCATATTAGATCTAAACAGTCAAAATATCGCCTTAGAGCTAGAGTTAACTCGTAAGAGTAAGGCGCGTTTTGATAAAATCTTTCAGCACTATTTGCAGACTCCTAAATACAAAGAAGTTTGGTATTTTAGTGATAGCAAAGAAGTCCTAAAGTTTTTAGCGCCCTACTCTGAAAAAGCTAATTTTTTTAAAGTTTTCAATTTAGATACTTTTTTTGAGGATACACATGCTAAAACAAATATTGGCTAATCCTGAAAAATTATTTGCGGCAAGCATTAGTCTTTTTACAGTTTATACCAGCATTGCTATTTTAAATAAAAATAAATTAAAGAAGAGACTTAGAAAATTAAAGCATGGAAATCTAGAAAATAAAACCCGAGAATTATCAGCTAAAAAAATATATAAAAAATTAAATAAAATAAAATCATCTGTAATAAACAACGGTAGTATTTTAGGAGTCGACAAGAACACCGGTGAACAAGCTGTTTTATATGATAAAGATGCAAATTTGCATACGTTAGCCGTAGGCACCACAGGCTCTGGCAAGACCACAACTATTTTTAATATAGTTCATAGCGCTGTAGCACGAGATTTGCCACTATTTTATGTTGATGGCAAAGGTGATTTAGAATTAGCAAATAAAGTAAGAGTTATTTGTGCAAAACATAATCGTAAATTTTATTTATTTTCTATGGTTGGTGACAGCTGTAAATACAACCCACTAGCCACTGGCGGCTATACCGCCAAGAAAGATCGAATTATTGAGCTACGAGAATGGTCAGAAGATCATTATCGTAAAATTTCTGAAGGATATTTACAGACTGTATTTAAAGTCTTGGAGCAATGTAATATTAATGTTGATATAAAAACATTAGCTCAATATATATCTGGACCAAATTTATCTCTCTTAGCTCGTAATTCCAATAATGATGAACTTATAAAAACAACAGCGAAGCTTAGTGAACAAGAAAAAAACATTCAAAGTTTAATTTTTGAGATAGAAAATTTAGCGAATAGCGAGATTGGGCATTTGTTTGATTGCAAAAGTGGTGAAGTTTTAAATTTAAACCAGGCTTTTGATGAGAATGCTGTAGTTTATTTTTGTCTGCAGCCACTGCAGTTCCCTGCTTATGCTGAATTACTTGGTAAATTAGTTATTAATGATCTGAAATCTTTAATCTCACAGCAGTTATCTATAGCTAATAAAAATAAGAAAAAAATCTATACCATCTTTGATGAATTCTCAGTCTTTGCAGGCGACCAAATTGTAAATCTAATTAATCAAGGCCGTGGTGCTGGTGTGCATGCTGTTTTAGCCACGCAGTCTCTCTCTGATATTAGTAAAAAAGGCGGTGAAGACTTATTAGGTCAAATTTTAAATAACTGTAATAATTATATTATCCAACGCCAAAATAATCCTAATGATGCAGAGACTTTGGCTAATGTTATTGGAACTCGCGAAAATTTAGAAGTTACGGCGCAACTGAATAATAAAATGGAGAATGTTGGGTCGGTGAAGAGTGTTAGGGAGTTTGCGGTTCATCCTGATGAAATTAAAAGTCTAAAATTAGGCGAAGCTTTTTTAGCTAAAAAATCTAGTAATTATTTTCAGAAAATATCAGCATTATGTCTCTAATTTACTAGGACTAGTGGATGCTAGACCAACAGCTATAGCACGACTTTCTCTAGAGCTTGCGCCGCAAAAACTATGTGGCGGCGCGGCGGTGCCGACGCCATTAACATTACCACACCCATCCTCCACAGTGTCAAGTGGGTCACTTTGAGTGCAAGGAGCAGATTTTCCCTTACATAATTTAATTATATAAGCTAAAAATCTTTCATACCATCTAGGACGTAGATCATAAGTTTTACCTGGAAGCCCTATACATCCAACAGCATAAAAACTGCTTGTTCGATGATTTATACTTTCCCCTCTATTAACTATTTCTGCTTGAATCAACTCCGATCTATCTAGAAATTTTTTAGATATATCTTTTCCAGTCAGACCTTTTCTATGCTCAATAACGGAAGGAGGTTTTGTCCATAAAGCCGACAATTGCATCCACAGGCAATCACGCTCAAGACTAAATTTATCAGCAGCAGCATCCTTAAATTCTTGCCATACGGAATCCTCCACTTCAAGCTCAAAAATAATTGCTGAAGCAGAAAAATTCAAGGTAGCATAATTCTCTGACCAAGATCCAGCTGCTAATCTTGCATCGTTAATATTATCAAAGATAGCTGCATAAGATTCTTTATATCTAGCTGTGCAAGTATCAGGATTCCATTCTTCTAATATATTACTTCTCATACCAATACTATCAATCCATGTTCTTGAAAAAAGGCTCCTTCGAGCTAACATATCTCTAGAAACCATAAAAATGCGCATAATTAAAATCACTTAAATAACTTGATTTGATAGTGTATCATATAATCCTCTAAAAACTATTGTAGTTTCTATCAGATCATCATGTGCGCGATGATTCTTCTCTTCCGCTTTGCGGATTCGAAAAATGAAAAAAATCAAAGCGGCTACTCTTTACTTCTTTCTCTCCTGCTAATTTTATCGCCAATTTCAGATATTTCTATCCACTTTCTGTATTCTGGAGTATCCCAATCCATACTTTCTGTGCAAAACATTCCGAACTTACTTGCAGCTCTATCTAAATCAATATGATCATTACTTGAAATTAAAGTTTTTCTATACTCTAAAAGATGATGATAAATATACCAGTTAAGGGTATCCTTAGTTAAGCCAAAACGAAGTGCCTCTATATTTTCATCCAGAATTTTCTTTAAACTATCTCTGCTATTCATTTTACCTCATTTTTAATTTAACACTTTCGACAGCTCTAGGCATTAAAACTTCTTTAAAAGAATATTTTTCCAATGGGCCAGTCAAAAATACTTGATTTTCACCGCCTCTTAGACCAGAGGTCAAATTTGTTTGTGGAGCTATTTTACCTTCAAATACCACACTAAACTTTGGAACACCTACCTCTCCTAATCTTGTTGCAGAATTTTCAGGCAATGCTAATTTTATAATTCTGTCAGTCTGATTTGGCAATATAGATCTAGTAGCATAGCGACCCTCTAAGTAAGACCCTTTATCACCAAAAGTTCTAAACATAATTTCTGAAATTGGAGTCCTAACAACACGAAAAGTTTCTAAATCAAAAGAGCGAATAATCTCATTTCTACTCTTTCTAGGAACTTTAGCGCTTATTAATATTTTTCTCGCTTCTCGTATATTTTTTGCAGCAATACTACGAATTCTCTTACTATCATCTGCGCCGAATTTTTTAAGACTAATTATTTTCTTTTCTCTAATGTGAGAAGTTCTCCTAAGCACCTCGTTTTTATGCTGTTTTACAAAGCTTAAAGCCGGCTTATTACTATAATCAATACCAACGACAACCTTTCTTCCTAAATAAAGGTTTTTAGAAGATTGCAGTCCCCTCTCAAATAATGTTGGTCCCCAGAAAAATCCTAAATTAGCAATTAACTCCGCAACATCAGATTGAGTATCACTAAGACCTAAACCATGAAAACCTCTATTAACTTTAGTTTTTTGATATTCACCAGTCCAAGCAGCAGAACAACCAGCTACAGCATTATCAACTCCCATAGTTGAAAAAGCAGCCGCCAACACCGGCCCTACCCCTGTCTCAAAAGAAGCAATTCCTCCTGCAACACCTACTACAGCTTGAGTTGCACCACCGAAACATTGGAAAAGACCTAAACCACGAGTCATTAAATGCCATGACTGCGATCTTTTTCTGCCAAACCGCTTTTTATCACTTAAAAAGCCAGCTCCAGAAACTTTGTTTTGGAAATTATATTGCGTACTAAGATCTTCCATTGCGGCATTAAATGCAATAGCTTCGCTAATTAATAGTTCTTTTTCTTTTTGTGATCCTTTGGCTAGAAATGGTAATGGTTGTGGTAGGATATCTGAATTAATTTTTTCGCGTAAACTTCGAATTTTTCCTAATAACTCATAACTCCCACTAAAAAATCCTTTTTTGAGCTGTTGCTCTAGTAAATTTAGTGAATGATTAACGGCAGATAGTAAAAACTCATCTCGAACATTATTTTCAGTAAAAAACAATTCTACTTCATTTAGAAAATTTTCTACTTTTTCCTTTGCAATACTCATACAACACCTTTTGCATTAAATCCTAGTCCGAATTATAAATTACGTGCAGCTAAAAAACCTAGAACTTTAAATTCCCCTACGCCAGAATTAAAAACAACTTCTTTATTGTTTACAAAAACAACAAAATTTCCTGTTTCCCGAGAATTAACTAAATAATAACCATCAACAAAAAATTGGTCACAACATTCAACAATTATAATTTCATTTTTTTTAACTTTAAAATCATCAAAATTTTGTGAATGATTAATCTGATAAGCCTTTAGGCTTTTAGCAAAAATTTTATTATCTTCAATTTTTAGTGCTAATGCGCTCATATAAACTCCATTTGTTTTTTAAACTTCATGTATTAACAAGTTGATACAATTTACCATAAAGCAAAAACATTATCACCACTTATGGTGAATATTTTAGATATTTTCTTTCTTAGCTATAACTGTTAGAATAAAAAACATAAAATAGGACAAAGAGACATCAATTGTGGTGATTAAAATTTTAAACCAGCAACAAGCTACTGCCGAACAAAATACGTTTACAAATAATCTGAAATATTTATTGCAGAAAAATAATTTAACTGTAAATAAATTATCTAAAGTTTTAGAAATTCCTTTTATGACGCTCTCACGCATTGTAAACGGAGATACAGAATGCCGAACATCACTACTCTGCCTTTTAGCGCAGCACTTTAATGTTACAACTGATGATTTATTAACCCAGCATTTAACAGATAACACGAATCAAAAAACCACAAACGCGGCCTTAATCAGTGTTCCAATTTTTTTACTGGAAGAATTAAACAATATAGGAAACTTAGATGATCTATCGCCAGATAATTGGCACAAATGGCAAGCTGTATACAGCGGTAAACATACTTCAATTTCAAATAAATCTATTGCTATTCAAACTGGTACTGCACTTGGTAAAAGATTTAAACACGGGTGTTTATTAATTATTGATAATACCGTGCATCCTCGCGATGGAGATACTGTATTGGTTAAATTTGATAATGGATTTTCTTTGCGCGAATTTTTAATTGATAATCCACAACCTATTTTGCAGCCTATTGCATCTGAGACTGGTGCCGTTAGTTTTGAATCAGATAAAATGACTATTATTGGGACAATGATAATGCAGATTGTTAAATAATACGTAAAAAAGGAATAATATTATTAGTCTTTTTTCTAAGTAAGCTACGACCAAACTCAAATCCTAAATATAATGCCGCCACAGGGTGTAATTGATTAATCAATTTTCGTGTGGTACAAAGATCTTCTAACTCTAATTCTGTCTCTAAAATATAAACAACATTTGATCGAAATAGGCTATATTCGCGGACACCAGAAACTTTATCAAAAAATTCCAAATTTTCAGACAAATACTTACGCTTAAAACCAGCTAAAATACCCACAACACAACTTTGCTCTGGCAAAATATTATTTAACAAAAAATTATTATTTAACACATTATCTAACAACATCTTGTCAGCATGTGCACGGCTATACAATGTCTGAACTCTGAACAATGATTTATTAAAATCAATAATTTCTACAATAAATTTAGCGCTATATTTTTTACGCTTAAATAGTTGCATGTGGTCTTAATAAATATTGTACAAATGGTGCTTTTGTTATCTCATCTTTCCAATTTAATGGATCTGACTGCATATCTGCAAGTGGGCGAGACTCTAACTCTAGATTTAAACCAGATACTGCAAAACATTCTTTATAATCCTTATCGCGCCAAAAATAGTCATGAATTATCGCATCGTACTGTGGTAAATGAACTTTAGCTAAATCTCCAGATTTTAAATTTCTATTTTCATCATGCTGTACATCACAGTTCACCCATGTTCCTTGGTAAAAATATTCTGATGTACATATCACACAAACGAGTGTTTTTGAATGCATAAAAGGTATAAGGCTGTTTAATAAATCTGAAATTTGCTCTTTACCCTTAAGCTCCATTAAGACAAATGATAAAAATATAAAATCAAACTTATCTTTTTGGTGATCTTTGAAAAAATCTTCTGTATTAATATAACTACCAAGAGGATCAGACTCCTTCGCAAGCTTTACTGAGTTTAGATCAATATCAACACCTAAAACATCAAACCCTAATGCTTTTAAGATTGCACTTGAACGCCCTGCCCCACAACCAAAATCTAAAGCTTGTTTACCAGAAACTCGCGGCAATAATAATTCTTTAAGATTAGTAAATGCAATACGCCCTGTACCACGCGGGAAATTTTGTATTGAACTAAAGTATTTTGCGCCCCGCTCTACTGCACTAATCATTAAGCAACTCCTGATATTTTATCGAACTAATTCTTTGTGAACTATTTAATAATACATCATCCTTACGTATGAAATTAAGGCAAGATGGTAATAGAGTTAGTATTAATGCCTCAAAGCATATTTTTATTATTATTAGTGATAAAACTTTATACAATATTATATAAAAATTATATTGCGCACTTTTGGCCATCACAGGAATCATAAATAACGTATCCAAAATAATTGCTGCAGATGTTGAAAGTAAAGCGATCAAAAATGAATTTGATGAAAATAATCGCGAACTAAAATAATTTAATAACTTGGCATTGAGCATTTCAGAACAATAATAGGCTATAGAAGAAAATATTAGTATTGAACCAGTCACTCCCATTACCTGATCATAATTATTATTTTGTACATTAAATATTTCAGCACCTGAAACATGCGACATAATGACAAGAAATAACGCTGAACCTAAATTAAATAAACTAGAAAATAATATTATTTTTTTAGCAAAATTAATACCATAGCCAATAGTGACAAGCGAAACTATTAAATACGATAGCGGATGGATAAAAGAACCTGCCGATATGTACAAATGACCAAGCTGAAATAATTTACTTCCTGCAAAACACGAAGTATTGACGATAAAAGCCAATAACATTGAAAGAAAAATAATTTTGGTTACGTCCTTATCATGCATCCTAACTACCTTGTGATGTTTGATAAAATTATATCAGATAATGATTAAATAGCATTAGATTTAAATTATATTCAAAAAAATGCACCCCATTTGCACCCTAAAATGAACGAAAATTTAAGAGACTTGAGCTGCAAACGCCATCTTCTTGATTTTAATAAAGAAAAATGGCGTCCCCAAGGGGATTCGAACCCCTGTTGCCGCCGTGAAAGGGCGATGTCCTAGGCCTCTAGACGATGGGGACATATTTGATATGCCAGCCTCAGTACTGTGGAGCTAAGCGGGATCGAACCGCTGACCTCTTGCATGCCATGCAAGCGCTCTCCCAGCTGAGCTATAGCCCCGAAAGCTATGTGCATAATTCTATAGAGATAATATATGGCTGTCAACAATATTTTTAAAAAATGTTATAATTTATTTGTATTAACAACAAGGATGAAATATATGATTATTAAGTTATATTCTTTAACTATGATGCTTGGAATTATTGCTCTAATGGCCTACAGCATCTCTCAAATCACTAAAAACAATAAGAATCTCAAGGCTACTAAAGCGTTAAGTTTGCGTATTTTATTATCGGTAATGCTCTTATTTGGACTAGTTGTCAGCTATTTTCTTAATCTAATTCAACCGCATGGTTTACTATAACCAATAAACAAAAATAAATAAGAACAACCAAACAACGTCAACAAAGTGCCAATACCAGGCCGCTGCTTCAAATCCAAATTGCTTATCTGGAGAAAAGTGGCCGGCCATGGCCCTGATAGTGATAATCAGCAACATAAAAGTCCCAAGTGTAACGTGCGCACCGTGAAATCCAGTCATCATAAAAAACGTAGCGCCGTAAATCCCTGATCTTAGAGTCAAATTAAACTGAGTATAAGCCTCATGATACTCTTTGGCCTGCAAAAATAAGAATAATATCCCAAGTAAAACAGTCGCAATTAAGCCGCCAATTAAAACTTTGCGCTTACCAAGATTAAGACCCCAGTGCGCAATCGTAACAGTAATACTACTTGTTAATAATATAGCTGTGTTAATTAATGCCAATCCCCAAGGCCCCTCTCCACGATAAGCACCAAGAAATTTAGCATTATCAGGATTTTTAAGCAGTGGCCAATTTGCGACAAAATTTGGCCATTCTATATAATGCGTTAACGGATCATGCGCTCCTTCACCGCCTAACGAAGTGATAACATATAATCTTATAAAAGCTAGGGTTCCAAAGAATGTTCCAAAAAAACAAACTTCAGAAAAAATAAACCATAACATTCCCAATTTAAAACTATGCTCAACCTGATGGCTAAATAAGTCCTGACGCCCTTCTGTAATAACTTCCCGAAACCAAAAAAATAATGATGTTACTAAAATACTCGCACCAATAAAAAATACATGTGCTCCATACCAATCAACATGCAGCCAATTAGCAAAACCAGCTAATGACAATACGATCCCCAAACAACATAATGAAGGCCAATAACTTTGATGTGGTACGTAATAATTTCCTGTTGCCATGATTATCCTAATATTCTTGTGGTTTAAATTTTGGTGGTGTTGAAAAACTATGATATGGAGCTGGAGATGGTAATGTCCACTCTAACCCATGGGCTCCTTCCCATACCTTATCTGATGCTTTTTCACCTTTAAATATAGAGTGAATAATATTATAAAAAATAATTAATTGTGCAAACCCAAAAACAAATGACCCAATAGTAGCTAGAACATTAAAATCAGTAAATTGTAAATTATAATCCGGTATTCGACGCGGCATGCCAGTTAGACCTAAGAAATGCATTGGAAAAAAAGTTATATTAACTGAAATTAATGACAGCCAAAAATGCCATCTACCTAATTTTTCGCTATACATCTTTCCGCTCCATTTAGGAAACCAGTAATAAATTCCGCCTAAAATAGCGAATAATACTCCAGCAACTAATACATAGTGAAAATGTGCAACAACAAAATATGTATCTTGATATTGAAAATCAACTGCCGCAACAGAGAGCATCACTCCAGTAAATCCGCCAAAGGTAAACATTAAAACAAAAGCAACAGCAAATAACATTGGAGTTTCAAATGTAAGCGATCCACGAAACATTGTCGCAAGCCAGTTAAAAACTTTAATTCCCGTGGGAACTGCAACAACCATTGTGGTATACATGAAAAATAATTCACCATTAAGCGGCATACCTGCCGTAAACATGTGATGCGCCCATACAAACATCGAAACCAATGCGATACATCCAATCGCAATAATCATTGAACCATAACCAAATATTGGCTTACGACTAAAAGTTGGAATAATTTCTGAAATAATACCAAATGCTGGTAAAACTAAAATATAAACTTCCGGATGACCAAAAAACCAAAATAAATGCTGAAATAATAACGGATCACCACCACCAGCAGCATCATAAAAAGATGTGCCAAAATTACGATCTGTTAACATCATTGTGACGCATCCCGCTAAAACTGGCATTACAATAATTAATAAGAAAGCCGTAATTAACCAAGTCCAGCAAAATAAAGGCATATCCAATAAACGCATGCCTGGTGCACGTAAATTAAAAATAGTTACAATTATATTTATTGATCCCGCAATTGAAGAAATACCCAACATGTGTACAGAAAAAATAAAAAAATCTGTGCTTGGCGGTGCGTATGTTGTAGATAGCGGGGCATAAAAAGTCCAGCCAAAGTTTGGTGCGCCCCCATCCATAAATAAAGTACTAATAAGCATTAGTATTGCGCATGGCAAAATCCAAAAGCTAAAATTATTTAATCTTGGAAGCGCCATATCAGGAGCACCAATCATAAGAGGTACTTGCCAATTAGCAAAACCAACAAATGCCGGCATAACAACCGCAAAAACCATTATTAGGCCATGCAAAGTGATCATCTGGTTATAAAAATTAGGATCAAGCAATACTCTGCCTGGCTGAACTAATTCAATTCTAATCAATAAAGCCATGGCTCCGCCAATTAATAAAGCAATTGCAGCGGTCCATAAATATAAATTTCCTATATCTTTATGATTAGTTGTACCAAGATAATGTTTAATTACTTGTAGCATGAATGATGCTCTCCATAAATAATTTAATATTTTCGTTATTCCCACAAAAGATTTCGTCATTCCCGCGAAGGCGGGAATCTAGTCTTATAAAAAATGGATTCCCGCCTTCGCGGGAATGACGGAAGTTCTCGCTAAAAGAACTAAAATTAGTCACTTCCCCTCCTACCTTTTGCCACTTCTTCAGGAGTAATAATATCCCCGGTATTGTTTTCCCAAGCATTACGCTCATAGGTAACAACATAAGCAATTTCGTCATCAGTCATTTGATCAGCAAAAGCCTGCATTGCACTACCAGTAACACCGTGCAATATAATATCTATATGACGTGATATTGGCTCGCCAACTGCAACCGAACTACCACGAAGTGCTGGAAATAATGGTGGAATCCCTTTACCATCAGCTTGATGACAAGCAACGCAATATTTGTCATAAACTTTTTTCCCACGTTCCATAATAGTTGGGAAGTCTAATTTATCATCTGTAGCTGCAGTATCTTGATTACGTGGCGACTTAGTATGAGATTTTACCCATGCATCGAACTCTTCTTGACGAACAGCTTTAACAACAACTGGCATAAACCCATGAAAAACACCACAAAGCTCGGTGCATTGCCCACGATAAATACCAGGCGTTTCAATCCATGCCCATTTTTCATTAATAAATCCTGGAATTGCATCTTGTTTTACACCAAGATCAGGCACCCACCAAGAATGGTTAACATCATTAGATGTTAATAAAAATCTAATTTTTTTATGAATTGGTACAACCATCGGCTCATCAACCTCTAATAGGTACCATTTATCTTTTACTTTTTTTCCTAAAATTTCATCTTGAGGTGTCGCAAGATTACTGAAAAAATCGATATCATAATCTAAATATTCATAACGCCATTTCCACTGATAACCAGTTATTTTTATATTTATATCAGCTTTATCTGCATTAAAAATTTTTGCGGTAACTTTAGTTCCTGGGATAGCAATAATTATTAGAATAATTACAGGTATTAATGTCCATAATATTTCTAAATACGTATTTCCATGAGTTTTACTGGCAACAGCACCACGTGATTTTCGATGAAAAAATAAAATATAAGAAGCTAGACCATAAACAAATATTGCAATACCAATGCACACGTAAATTATAAACATATGCAAGTCATACATATCATGACTAATTGGCGTTACACCATAAGGCATGTTTATTTTATTACCACACGATGACAATAATAAAAGCGGTACTATGGCCGCATATTTACCATAATTCGTAATTTTTCTCATCAGTACTGTTATCCATTATATATTTAGTAGCAGCTATTACTTCAGCAGTTGTGCAATGCTTACATCCGCCAACTGGATGGGAGTTATTTTTGCCAGAGCTAATTTCATAAATTATTTTGTCAAAATTTTTGACAGTAATTCTGTTCCATACTTTTTTATCACCAAATTTCGGCGCTCCTACCGAGCCGTTATTATGACAATGAGCACAATTATTTTGATATATTTTTTTGCCATCAATGTCACTTGGCTTTAAAACAAAGCTTTTATTATCAACAAATGCCTGCCATTTATCACGTGGCAAAGCTTCATGTAAAATATAATCCACTGCTTTTTTAATATCTTGATCAGAGCAAGTTACGCATGCACCTTTAGCTGGCATTTGGTTATAACCATTAATTGCATTGCGATATAAAGATTGTTTTCCAGCAGCCTTTAACCTATCAACCCAGTTGCCTTCGTCAGTTATTCTTGGAGCCCCTAAAACACCTTCTTGATGACAATGAACACAAGCATTGATATATACTTGTCGACCTAATTTTAATGGGGCTTGAGCTTCATGAAGATTTGGTTGAAATGGCTCTTCACTAACTATTGTTTTTAAATAAGTTGCGATTGCTTCTTGATCTTCTTTGGTCAAATATCCAAGGCTATTATGATTAACATCAGCCATAGGACCTGCAACAGGGCCAGCTTTATTAATTAACTTACCATCAGCAAAAACCTCTGCGACTTCATACTGACTATTACCTTTAAGCCCCCAACGAGTAATATTTGGCGCCCAGTAACCATCAACAAAACCACCGGTCAAATAATATTTAGTTTTCGGTGATCCTAAAACATTAAGCGGCGTATGACACATAGAGCAATGCCCAAGACCTTCTACTAAATAAGCACCGCGGTTCCACCCTTTGGTATGCGTATCATCGTACTTATAATCGCCAGTATCCTTAAAAAATAAAAAATTCCAAACATACATACCAAGTCTCGCACCAGGTACATTAAGTGGAAAAGAATATTCTTTATTTTGCATCTCAACAGCTGGAACTTTTTTCAAAAAGGCAAAAATAGCTTTTATATCTTCTTCATATACTTTTGAAAAAAATACATATGGCAAAGCTGGGAAATAATTAGCACCACTTGGCATTTTTCCATGCTTCATCGCACGAATAAAATCTTTCTCAGTCCAAGTACCAATACCAGTTTTTTTATCAGGGGTTATATTTGGAGTATAAAAAGTTCCAAATGGGGAGACTATTGGCAAACCACCAGCAAAAGGCTTACCCTTTTCTGCCATATTAGTATGACAGGCTATACAATCTCCGGCTTTTGATAAATACTCGCCTTTTTTAGCCAATTGATCTTCACGGCTATTAGAGTAATTAATTTCTGGATATTTTGGATAAATATAGTCAAAAGGACCTTTATCTGAAATTGGGTGCCAAGCAAAAATATTGGCTGTTGAATTTAATAAAAAAAAGCTAATTAATAATTTATTGAATTTCACTCTTGCTTCCCTGCAAATCATAAAAAGTACTATTTAATTAAAGCATAAATTTTGGCAAATTTACAGGTACTATGAATATTTTATTTGAAATTAAGTTGGTTATTTTAATAAGCGCTTTGCTATTAATATCAACACCTAAGTATATTTTTCAAAATCATCACAATATATATGACAAAATTATTATTGATAATTTAATAAATACAATATCAACTGCTAGGCAATATGCGATAGCAACCAATCAGGTTATAACAGCCATTCCTGATAAGCAAAATATAATTATTAAAAATAATAATAAAATTTATATTAATAAAAAAATATTATTAAAACCTGATGACAATCTAGAGTTTAAATTTTTTAGAAATAATTATTTGGAATTTTTGCCCAATGGAACTACTAATAGCACTAATGGGAAAATAATCTTTAATAAAAAACATTGTCTAATAATTAATAAATTTGGTAGGCTGAAATACGTCAAAAACAATTAGAGGATTTTATGCAAGGATTGCACAGCACGCCAAATATAGCAGATATATATAATAAATTAGAGTCAGATGCAAAAAATTTATTAATTTTTGATATAGATGACGTATTAACACATTCCACTCAACATCTTGGGCGTGACAAATGGTTTTATGATCATGCTGTTAAAACGGGTGATTTTGAAGGAACTCTAGAATTATATTTACAGGTACAAAAAATAACTACTTTTGATCTAATTGATCCGCGTACTCCTAGATTATTTGCTCGTTGGCGTGAAGAGTTTGGCGATAACCTAATAATTATTGCGCTAACCGCACGAAGCTTTGCTCTTGCTGAACCTACTGCCAAAAGACTTGCCGATCTTGGAATTGTATTTGATCAAAATTTTTTAGAGGATGGAGAGTATATGCTATTTGGCGATTCCAGTAATCCATTAAATATAAAAATACAACAAGGTATTATTTTTTGCGATGGCAAACATAAAGGTCAATGTTTAGAATTAGCATTTGCTGCAAATAGAATGACCCCAGAAACTATTTTTCAAAAAGTAATTTTTATTGATGACAAAGAAGAAAATGTCCACAAAGTAATTACAGCTTTAAAAAAATACCATTTTGAACCTCATAATATTCATGGCATACATTACACCCTTGCAACAAATCACCACCATATAATACAAGAAGCCAAAAGTAGACCGTTTAGAATGTTTGATATTGCTAAAGAGCAAGAAAGAGTTTTCAAAGATACTGGTCAGTTAATTTCTGATCAAGAAGCTAAAGATAAACTTTTACAGAGCAGTCCGTCAGAGCCAGAGAGAGCGTCATACTAAAAATAGGCATTAATTATATCTACAGTAACTGGCAAAATTTGATAATTTTTATAATCATTTTTATTGATCCAAGCTAAATTTTGCCCTAAATTATTTTTAATTTTACTGCTATATTTTTTTATTTCGAAAACATTTAGATTTATTGCTAAATTCCCGCCTTCGCGGGAATGACGTAATTCTT
>CAYGUI010000002.1:0-60738 GCA_964353115.1 uncultured Gammaproteobacteria bacterium | reverse complement strand
GTATTGGTCATATTTTTCATAATAATAATTTTAAAAAAAATAATATAAATAATTTATATTTGAAAATTAAACTTGAAAATAACGAATTAGATTATTTTTTTGAAAACTATGCTAAAAAATATTTTTCTGGTTTTAGTATTACCACGCCGTTTAAGCAAGAAATTACTAAATATATCGATTTTTTTGATGATGATTCAGCAAAAATTAATTCTGTTAATACTTTAAAGATATTAAATGATGAAGTTTTTGCAATTAATACTGATAAGAGTGCGATTTGGGAGATATTATTTTTCAGTTTTGTGAATAAAAACCCCCGCCCAGGCGCAGCTTTGCTTCGCCGGGCTGCCCCCTTTAATAAGGGGGCTATAATCTCTCCTTTTGTAAAGGGGAGATGTCGCTGCAAAGCGACAGAGGGGTTTTACCCCCCTTTTATAAAGGGGAGATGTCAGCACAGACGACAGAGGTTTTTTTTACCCCCCTTAGTAAAGGGGGGTGGCGCGTCAGCGCCGGGGGGGTTTTCCCCACAAAATGGCGCGTCAGCGCCGGGGGGAGTTTTACTCCTCGGCAACAGCGCAACTACTCGCGGCATTATTCTTGAATTAGAAAAAAACAATATAAAAAATTATAGAGTTTTAAGCCGTAAAGAAAATATTGAGCATTTAGAATTTTATAATATTATTATTAATACCGTACCAAATAAATATATTGATAATAATTATTTTGAGAAGATAAAAAAATATTTGAATAAAAATATTACTTATTTAGAGTTTGATTATTCGAGCAAGTCTAGCTTAATAAAAAATTATTTAGAAAATATTGGGGTTAAAATAATTGGGCCTCATGAAATTTTTGAGGCCCAAGCGATTAAGCAGTTTTGGTATTGGAAAAACCCCCGCGCCTGTGGCGCTGCCCCCTTTAATAAGGGGGCTATAACTCCCCTTTCGTAAAGGGGAGATGGCGCTGCAAAGCGACAGAGGGGTTTTTCACCCCTCCAACATAAACCCAATATATTTGGATATCGAAGGATAACGACGGCCACGACCAAATGCCTTATTCGACACTCTTGGTCCAGGAGCTGCCTGACGACGTTTGTATTCGTTAACCGCAACCATTTTGATTACTCTTTTAACTAATTCCGGCTGATATCCATCTGCAACGATTTCATCCAAAGTTTTATCCTGCACAACTAAACGCTCTAAAATTCCATCAAGAACATCATATGGTGGCAAAGTATCTTGATCTTTTTGATTAGGAGATAATTCTGCTGATGGCTCACGCTTGATAATCTCTTCTGGAATAATATCTAAATCACTTATTGTATTGCGATAAATTGATAAGCGATAAACCATAGTTTTTAACACGTCCTTGATTGGCGCATAACCACCTGCCATATCACCATATAAAGTAGCATATCCCACTGCCATCTCACTTTTATTACCGGTAGTTAAAACCATTTTATTAAACTTATTTGATAATGCCATGAGTAAAATTTGACGAGTGCGTGCTTGAATATTTTCTTCGGTCACACAAAATTCTGTATCATGAAAAATTGGAGATAACGTATCTAAAAAGGATTGATACGGATTTTCAATAGAAATTTCATGATAATTTACTCCAAAGTTTTCACATAGCTTTTTACCTAACGGCACACTCATTTCACTAGTATGACGTGAAGGCATGATAACTCCTTCAACATTTTCCGCACCAAAAGCATCAACAGCAATTGCTAAAACCAATGCCGAATCGATCCCACCGGAAATACCAATTAATACTTTCTCAAAACCACTATCGTGAACGTATTGGCGCGTACCAAGAACTAAAGCTTTATAAATTCGCTCTTCAATACTAACTATTTTTGGTAACGGTTTTTCTGGTACAACAATACTCCCATCATTAATTTCTAACTCAAATTCATGCATTGACTCTTCAAAGAAAGGAGCCTGCTGACATGCAACACCATTAGAATTAACGAGCATTGAACCACCATCAAAGACTATTTCATCAATTGCACCAACGCTATGGGCATATAAAATTGGCACATTATTTTCTTGCGCGCGATCACGTAAAATGCCGCGACGCTCAGCATCTTTTTCATAACCAAATGGTGAAGCATTTAGAGATACAATAAATTTAGCTCCAGCATCTGTCGCTTGTTTAGATGGGCCAGGAAACCATACATCTTCACAAATCGTGATTGCAGTTGGAATTCCTTTTAAATCAAAAATACATGGCTCACTACCAGCAGTAAAGTAGCGTTTTTCATCAAAAACACTGTAATTAGGTAATAGTTGTTTATTATAAATTTTTACTAACTTACCGTTTTCAATAAGACCAGCAGAGTTATAAATTTCCCCAGCTTTTATACGATGTGGAAAGCTAATAATAACTTTTAGCTCATTGACTTCAGCAACGATTTCTTCTATTGCCAGGTTTACTGCTTTATGAAAATCATCACGTAATAATAAATCTTCGGGTGGATAACCAGTTAAGCATAACTCTGGGAAAAGCAATAAATCGATATCATTGCGTTCGTTTGCTTCTTTTATGGCGGATATAATTCTATTTTTATTATAGCTAATATCACCCACTATAAAATTTAGTTGTGGTACTAGTATTTTTAAATTGTTTGCCATGTGTCTACCAAATTTGTTAAGGATTCATGATTGTAATTAATTTTACGAATTTTGCAAGTTTTGTTAGAATGTAAGGTCTATTTTATGCTGGATTCCCGCCTGCGCGGGAATGACGAAAAGTGCAGAGTAGAATGACGGAAAGTGCAGAGTAGAATGACGGAAAGTGCAGAGTAGAATGACGGAAAGTGAAAACGAGAATGACGAAATATGCAAATTTTACATCCTAAGTGGATAGTCCCAGTAGTACCACGCGGTGCTTTATTAGAAGACCATAGTGTCGTCATAAAAAATAATAAAATTAGCGAGATACTACCGCAAGATCAAGCTAAAAATCTTACTGGCGATAATATTGAACATGTTGATTTATCCGAGCATATTCTTATGCCAGGGCTAATCAATTGCCACACCCATGTGCCAATGAATTTATTTCGCGGCTATGCCGATGACATGCACCTTCAAACTTGGCTAGAAGATCATATTTGGCAGCTGGAAGAAAAGTTTTTATCTCCGGAATTATGTTATGAAGGAGCTTTGCTTGCCATCTCTGAAATGTTAAAGGGCGGAGTAACTTGCTTTAATGACATGTATTTTTTCACAACAGGCATAGCAAAAGCTGCAGTTGAAGCTAACATGCGTGCAGCAATTGGGATTAATATTTTTGACTTTGAAACTATTTTTGCCAAAAATGCTGATGAATGTCTCGCTTATGCAAAAAAACAAATTGATGAATTTGGTAATAATGATCTTATTCAAACTACTTTAGGGCCGCACGCTCCATACACTGTTAACGATGAAAACATTAATAAGACTTTAGAATTTGCAAAAAAATATAAGTTAAAAATTAATATGCATATTCATGAATCAGAGCAAGAAATTACTGATTCTATCAAGCAATATGGTATGACACCTATTCAACGTCTAAATGAATTAGGATTTTTAAATAAAGATTTAATTGCCGTTCATGTTACGCAATTAAACGACGAAGATTTACAGTTATTAAAAGATAATAACGTTTCAGTCGTGCATTGTCCTGAATCTAATTTAAAACTAGCCAATGGCTTTTGCGATATTACTCGATTATTAGATAATAATATTAATGTTGCGCTAGGTACTGATAGCGCTGCAAGCAATAACGATTTAGATATGTTTAGTGAAATGCGCTTGGCAGCACTCATGGCAAAAGGTTTAACAAAAAATCCGACAAATATAGATGCACATACATCTTTAGAAATAGCTACTATAAACGGCGCTCGGGCTTTAGGAATTGATAATAAGGTTGGTAGTGTTGAGGTTGGTAAAGAAGCTGATTTAATAGCGGTGCATTTTGATAATATTGAATCATTACCTATTTATAATCCTGCTTCACAATTAGTCTATGCCACGAATAATACCCAAGTAACTGACGTATGGATTAATGGTAAACATTTATTAAAGGATAGAAAGTTCTTGTTGTTAGACGAAAAAAGGTTAAAAACTATTGCCAACAAATGGCAAACACGTATAAGCTAATCAATATGACAAAAATATAGGACCATAATATGATAAAGAAAACTTTAAATTTAAGCTTAATCGGATTATCTGTGCTGGCTTCTTCGGTTTTTGCTGAAAACCTTAGTTTTACAGGAGCTCAATTAAACGGTAATTTTACACGCACTAATTTTGAAAAATTTTCTAAGGTTAAATTTGATAATCCTAAAGAATGTAAAATGTCTATGATTTTTGTTGCTACAAGAGGAAATTTACCTGGTGATCCAAAAAATGATGGATTAATGGCCGGAACTGAAGAAACTACAACTCGTGAAGTTTTATTGGGATTAGATGAGGTTGCAAATATGATGAATATTGGAAAATTTCAAGAGTTTCAAAATGATCCTCGCTACCCTATTCCTGATTGTGCTAATAACGCCGTATTTACTTTTTCAGAGTAAAATAAAAGAAAAATAAAGGGAATTATATGAAATATAAAATAAATATTGCTATTTTTGCTCTTTCATTATTTAACGCAACTGGATTTTCTGAAGAGTTAACTATTACTGCTGCTCAATTAACAGGAAATTTAACTAAAAGTAATTTTAAGCACTTCAAGAAAGTTCATTATCATAATCCTGAAAAATGCAAAATTCCAGTAAGATTAATTGGCACTCTTGGTAAAAAAGAAATACCAGCTAATACTGTAACTGTTGATCCTATTGATGATGAAATGAACACAAAATATGCGCTGCAACTCTTAGAAGAAGCAGCCTTTTTTATGGGTGTTGGTGGATTTAAGGAAGTTAGAAATTCAGAAAAATACCCTATTCCTGAATGTGCTTATAAAATAACTGGAACTTTTAGCAACTAAAAATAATTTAGGAGAAATTAAAATGCTTAAAAAAATATTAAAACTTAATTTATTTGCTCTTGCCTTGGCGGGATCATCTGTATTTGCAAATACTTTAAATTTTGATGCTGGACACTTAACAGGTAATTTCACACGTGAAAATTTTGAAAATTTTAAATTTTTCTCTATAAATATTAGCCAAAAATGTTCAGTTCCTTTGACTATAGTTACAGAAAAATTCATGGGCTCAGATGATGTAGAATTTATTGAACAAGATTCTATGCCTTATGCTTCAACTCAAGAATTGCTTGAGGTACTTGATGAAAATGAAGATCAATTTGGTAGATTTTTAGAGTTTAGAAATAATGACTCAAGACCTATCCCTAACTGTGCAAAAAATGCTAAATTTAGCTTTAAAAATTAAGAGGTAAATAAAAATGCTAAAAAAATATTTAAAAATCAGTGCTCTAATGTTCGCTTTAATCAGCTCATCTTCTTTTGCAAGTGCTGTAAATTTTGATGGCAGCACATTGACCGGAAATTTTACTCGTACAAACTTTGAAAAATTTAAGTTTTTTTCGATACAAGTTAAAGAAGATTGCTCAATTCCTGCATTGGTTGTGACAACTAAAATCAGAGGAGAAGCAAATTTAGAACTTGATGTAAATAACTCGGTATCAGGTATTCCAACAGAATTATTTCTTGAAATAGTTGATGAAAATAGCAATGATAAAGTTGGTAAATTTGTAGAGTTTAGAAATAGCTCTCGCGTGCCTGCTCCCAAATGTGCTAAAAACGTTAAATTTTCTTTTAGCAACTAATCTTTAGTTACTTTTAGGATTTATACAGTCCGCCATGATTATTATGATCATGGCGGATTTTTTTTGGATAAAATTAATCTGATAATCTATTAAGATTTAATCGTTGGTGGCATTAAATCAACATCTATTTTTCCACCAAGATTTTTATTTGAAGGAATTTTATATTGATCATCAAGAGTAACTTTAGATTTTAATTTTTTTGGAATTTTAATCACTGGTGCAAGTTGCGACTTTTTATACTCTTGCGGCTCTTTATTAGAGCAAGATGTTAATAATAAACTCAATAAAATGACTACGCTTTTTATTTTCATGCAAATACCCTTTTAGTTATATCCAAAAAATCTTTTAACAATAACTCAAACATTGAGTGATATTTTTTATCCAAAGTGGTTAACGGCATACGCAAATATGGAGTAGTTATTAATTTCATTTTATACAAAATCCATTTTATAGCAATTGGGTTAGGTTCGATAAATAATGATTTATGCCATTCAGCTAAAAATTTATCACAAACTTCACTAGTCTTAAAATCTCCATTTAGTCCAGCCTCAACCATTTTACTCATTATTCTTGGCGCCATATTAGCGGTAACAGAAATTGTGCCATGACCACCTAGTTTTAATAAATTATAAGTTGCAGCATCATCACCACTTAAAATAGAAAAATCTTTTGCAGATCTCTCAATAGCCAATAACGCTTGAAAACGTTTATCATCACTACTAGCTTCTTTTATACCAATTATATTTTCTATTTTTGATAAATGATTAACAGTTTCTGGCAATAAATCACATCCTGTTCTTCCTGGAACATTATATAAAACAATTTTTGCGCCAGTTTCACTAACTAATTTATAATGCTTATATAAACCGCTTTGGGTTGGTTTATTATAATATGGCGTAACAACTAAACATGCATCAGCACCCATATTATGAAATTTTCTAGTCTGTAAAATAGTAGTTTTTGTACAATTACTTCCAGTCCCAACAATTACTGGAATTTTATTTTCAACTTGAGCAATAACATTAGCTACAACAAATTCTTTTTCTTCTGCTGATAAAGTAGAATTTTCACCTGTGGTTCCCAACACAACTAAACCATCAGTTTTGTTTTTAAGATGCCACTCAACTAATCGCTCTAAACTTTTAAAATCAACATTACCATTTTCATCAAATGGCGTTACTAATGCTACTATACTGCCTTTTAACATATTTTATATTATCGTTTATTGATTAAATTTTTAAAATTATACTCACGAATAAATAAGCCTAAAAATATTAATCCAATTGCTAAAAGATAAGTATTATCCAGTTTTTCATGCAAAAACACAACGCCAAGTGAAATTCCAGTAAATGGCACTAAGTAATTAGTAAAAGAAGCAAAGACAGGTCCAGCTCGCTCAATAAGAAACATTAAAATAACAAATGCCGTTCCGGTACACTGAGTTCCCAAAAACAACATTGATAAAGTAGTATCTGAATTTAGATGTGGCAATAACCACCATTTGTCATATACCGCTGCAAACGGCACAATCATTAAACAAGAAGTCCACAAAAAATTACGAGTAGCTATTAACGGAGACACATTTGCTGGAATAAGCTTTGCAAGCACCATAAATATAGCTAAGCACAATGAGCCGCCAAGAACTGCTAACTCCCCTTCTAATTCATTTAGAAATCCAATATTACCTTGAGTTATGCCAGATAAAATAATCATAGCTGTAAAACCCAAAATTACCGTAATCCAATCTTTTATATTCAAATTTTCACGAGGAATAAAAGCCGTTATAAATATAGTAAAAATAGGAATAGTCGCAATTAAAACCGCTGCCATGCTACTTGCCACTCGCTGCTGCCCCCATGGAATAAGATACATTGGCAATACAATCTCAAATAAGCCCAATAAAGCATAGAATAACCACATTTTTGGGCTATTCTTCGGATTATTTTGCGGCTTAATACTCATAAAAAAGATAATAAGCTGCAAGGTTAGCAATCCCAATACAGTCCGCATTGCGCAAATACTAAGCGGTGATAGCTGGCGCAATGAGAGATCATTGGCTAGAAACTGTCCACCCCAGATTATTGATAAAAGTATTAATAATAAGTAGTTATTTGTGCGCGAGCTAAAAATAGAGTTTGTCATGTGAATAATTAAAGAATTTTGTAGTTTTTTATTAGCAAATACTATAAAATATTTTTTCATAATATTCTAGCAAGCAATAAATTATAATAATAACTATATGAATAATAAGAGCTTTTTTATCATCAGTGGCATCGCATCTCAAAAAAGTAATACCATATCTAAATTAGTAAGCTTTTTAGATACTTATGAGAGTAATGTCGATAAAATGCAGATGTCCGACTGTGGAGCTGATATTGCTTTCTTTATTCTGGCTTCAGGCCGCTGGGACGCCATTTGCCGCTTAGAAAAAGCAATTAATGAAATAAATAAGACTGATGAAGTTGCTATAGTAATAAAACGTACGCAAGAAGGCGAATTAGAAGATCAGTGCTTTATCCCGTATAGCTTAAATTTAACAACTGTTGATGATCCTGGTATTTTAAATAAAGTTGTTAATTTTTGCTCTTATCAAGATATTTCAATCGGTGAAGTATCAGCTACGCCATTTGTCAGCTTACAAGGCATTGAAATGGCGCGACTAAAAGTATTGCTTAAAGTTCCGATGGACTTACACTTAGCAAGTCTACGCGAAGAGTTTAATGCATTTTGCGATAATGAAAATATCGATGCTATCTTGGCTCCAGCGTATTAATTTGTCTTTTACCACCTTCAAGCGATTGAGGTATTACTGCTTCTCTTCTTGCTGAACGCAAAACTCTTCTTGAATTACTACCAACAGTTTTCGAAAAATACTCAGAATCAAAATCAGAATCAGAATCAGAATCAGATAATAATTCTTCTTCTTTTGAAGAAGATACCTTATTTACAATTTTAACAACCATATGAACTGCAAAAACCATTGGCAAAGATGCTATTGTTAATGCTACTGATAAGCAACTTTTTACAAATTTATAAGCATTAAGATAAATAGTATTTAAAAAATTTCCAAGTAAATAAAATGGAATTAATAATGTTTTTATTACTTCACGTACTTTTGGTGATAAATTATCAAAAAAGTCATTGTCTTCGTCACTTATATTTAAATATAAAGTTGATAAGCCAGCCAATAGGGTAAAAGATAATGGTATAAAACCTATTAATGTATTACATAACAAACCCAATCCCGTCAAATTAAGTAATGGATTAGAAAGAAGAAGCATCAAACTTAAGAAAAATATCACAAAATCAGATATACCATATTGATTAACATGTGTATCACCAGTACATTTTCCATCAAATATGGTAAAACAATCATTAACCCTATCAATAAAACTTCTTTCACTAAACGTTTCTTTCAATGATAAATGACCAAAACAATTTAATTTTTCCAATGAAAACATAAACACCTCAACAAATTAATACTCAACTTCCCACAAATAAAGACCACACGGGGCAACAGTATTACCACTTAAACTACGATCACGTGCCTCTAAAACCTCTTTTAGCCAAACCGGCTCTCTTTTTCCTTCTCCAACCAATAATAAACTGCCAACTATTTTACGCACCATATTGTGTAAAAAGGCATTGGCCTTAATATTTATACAAATTAATTCAACATTATGTTCAGTAATTAACTCAAAGTCAATTAACAGCATATTTCTAACAGGGTTATGTGCTTGGCAATCACGACTACGAAAAGAAGAAAAGTCATGCTCACCAATAAGATAAGCTGCAGCCTCTCGCATGTTAGTTAAATTAAGGGCCTTTTTTGCCCATAAGGCACGATTTTTAACAAAAACGCTGTCTATAGGGGCATTATGAATAAAGTATTTGTAGAGGCGAGATTTGGCGTTAAAACGTGAACTAAATTCTAAATTTTCTATTATTTTGACATCTTTTATTCGAATATCATTCGGCAAATGACTATTCACTCCCAACAAAACTTGGTGGGATGCACGATGATTATTTGCTGTAAAATCAACAAATTGCTGTTTAGCATGCACACCGGCATCAGTTCTACCAGCGCAAATGGTGTTGATTTCTTCAGCAAAAACAGTGGATAAAGCTTTTTCTACTTCTTCTTGAACGGAATTAGTTTGGTGCTTTTGTTTTTGCCAACCGCAGTAATTGGTACCAAGATATTCTAGTTGTAAGACATACTTATACTTCATAGAGATATTTTACAATAAAATATGGGGCTAGTGTAAAAAACCCCTCTGTCGGCTAACGCCGACATCTCCCCTTTACAAAAGGGGAGAATATAACCCCCTTATTAAAGGGGGTCGGCGCGTCAGCGCCGGGGGGTTTTTTCTCACCGAAGCTGCATTAGTGCCAGAAATGCACTATTTAATGTTTAGTATTTTTTAAATCCCTATAAAAATTTTCATGAGCACCAAACGATAACAATATTATCTGGCTTTCTTTTTCTCTATACTCATAAGCCAAAAGGGTTAATTGCTTTACCATCTTAAACTTATAAACACGCACTCCAGATAAATCGCCTTTTTTTGCTTCCCCGATATTTGGCTCTTCTATTATTTTTTTAACTGCCGAATTTAATTCTTTTTTTTCATTTTTATGGATTCTTTTTACCTGCTTACTGAAAGTAGTAGTTTGAAAAATATCCATTTTTAATCAAATTCGTATCGAGTTAATGAATTATCTTTTGATTCTTGCTGAGCAATCAATAAATCTTTAATAAAGGCGTAATTCATCTCTGGATTTTCTTCAGCAATTTTACCAATTTTAGCCCAATGCTCAATTTGTCCCGCAACAGAACGGTGCATAGCTTTGGAAATTACACGCGCATCATCAACTATATTGCTTGATAATTTAACTGCTTTTGGCATATTTCACACCTTTGATATATTAAAAATTATATTTTTATTATAGTGAAATATGAAACCTTATGCAACTTTATGCAACCTTAAGAAACTTTTGATTAAAAACCCCTCTGTCGGCTAACGCCGACATCTCCCCTTTACAAAAGGGGAGAATATAACCCCCTTATTAAAGGGGGTCGGCGCGTCAGCGCCGGGGGTTTTTCTCACCAAGGCGCGTCAGCGCCGGGAGATACAAAAATTAGCGATCTACTTCGCCAAACCTTCCTCTTTAGGAGGCTCCCAACCAGCGCCACCTGAGCCACTAGGCTGTGTTGGCGCAGTCCATCCTGGACCTGCACTACCAGCATTTCGGCCATCTGGCTTTAACGGTTGTGGTTTCGGCGGCGGAGCAGGAATTCCACCATTTGGAACTGGCTCACGATGACGTCTGTGTCGACGATAATGATGATGTCTATCACGCTCACAACCATAACCATGACATTCATAGTAAGGATCAGGTGGCGGCGGTGACCAATACGGATCTTCATAAACTTCATAAGTACAACTAGATAATATATTAGCCATAAAAGCTAATAAACTAAGTTTTACTAATTTATTTTTTATCATAATTTTCTATTATTTTTTTAACATCTATAAATTCTCTAGTACTTCCGACCTTGTCACCATAAGTCTCTATAATGTCTTTTAGCATATCACGAGCTGAATCAGGATCTTTAATTTCAACGTAAGTTTTGGCAATTTTTAATCTTGAATCGACATCATCATAATCGATACCGTCATCTTCTTGAATATTATTAACATCATAATTTTTCATAAAACTTTCAATAATATCGCCATCCACTTCTTCATCAGGATTATTTTCAATATCATCAAAATCATTTTCTGATTTTTTACGATAACGACGAGCTACAAGTATACCTCCAGCTAATACAGCTACTGAGGATAAAATTTCTATAATTTCTTTTTTATGCTCTTGCTCGTTGTACTCATCAACTTTTGCAGTCTGAGCTAAATTTTCTTTAATAACTGGTACAGGAGCAGAGCCTGAATCTTTTTGATGTAATGCCTGATACTTAGTTATTGCTATTTCTTTTAACTGTACTAATTTTGATAAAGATTCACGCTGTGCTTTTAATTCACTAATTTGATCTTTTAACTCTTCATTAGCACGCAACTGAGTATCAGTTGCTTCAGTCGCAACACTTAGACTATTTAATAACGCATGACCACTTTGTTTTTGCAGCATGTCATTTAGCGCTTGTTTATCTTTTTCTAAATCTTGTTTTGTTAAAGAATCGGCAACTAATACTTTTAGTTTAGGCTGCTCTACTATTTTTTCTTGTGGCTTAGACTTGGCAACTACAGCAAGTTTTGCTGCTGGTTTTGTGGCTGTTTTAGTAATTTCTTTTGATTCTTGTTTTGCAATAAATGCAGATCCTTGAACCCCTGAGGAATTTTTCCAGTCATTATTATGTAAAGCTACTTGTTGAGTAGCATCATTATGAGCAACTTTAATTATTTGCTCACGAGATGGAATAACCAACCGGGCGCCTTTCTTAAGATTATTAATATTATTATTATAAAAAGCTTCTGGATTAGCGCGATAAACCGCCATCATAATTTGCTGCATACTGACTTTATAAGTCTTATGATAACCATGAACTATTTTCCATAGATTATCACCTGCTGCAACATTTATTGCTTGTGGCTGCTCAGAATTATTATTAGGCTTTGATAATTCTATTGGAGCTGTTAAAGGCTGAACTTCTATAACTGCTGGCTCTTCTGCACGCGCAAAGTTTAGATCATATTCTCGTAGTAACTCTCCATCACCCCAGTAAAGATCTATTAATAAGTTAGTTTTTTCACGAGTAATTGCTTTTTTACTACTAATTTCTAAATAATTTTTATTATCAACTCTTTTAACTGACACATTTAGCTTATTAACTTCTTTAGGGCGATCTAAGCCTATTCTGCTATATTCATCAGCAGATGCTATACGTGCTTTAAAATTAGATAAATTATAATTTTCAGGGTTATGTAATTCGATACGAGCTATTAAAGGATTGTTTTGCTTTGAAGCTATTTGTAACTCACCTAAATCAACAGCAAAAACACTGCTGCTATAAGCTATCGCTACTGTGCTAATTATTTTTATTAATTGTCTAAATCTTTTAGCGTCCATTCTTTTATCCTTTTCCTCTCGAAAAGGTGCCTAAATATATCTATACAAATAAAATATAGTATATAAATATATTTATAGCAAAAGCTCTGCTATTTGAACGCTATTAAGTGCTGCTCCCTTTCTGATATTATCTCCAACAACCCAAAAACTTAAACCGTTTTTAAATGCTAAATCTTTACGAATTCTACCAATAAAAACAGCATCTTGATGATCAAGATCTTGTGCGGGAGTTGGATAAATATTATCTTTGACATCATCCATTACTATTATTCCAGGTGCTTTAAGTAAGAGTTCACGAGCCCGAACCTCACTAATTTTTTTCCTTGTTTCAATAGTTACAGCTTCACTATGACCAAAAAATATTGGTACTCTAACTGCAGTTGCAGTAACCTTTATTGAATCGTCACCCAGTATTTTTTTAGTTTCCCAAACAATTTTCATTTCTTCTTTGGTATAACCATTATCTTGAAAAGAATCGATATGAGGAATAGCATTAAATGCAATTTGCTTCCCAAATACTTGATTAGAAAATTCACGTCCATTAAGCAAATCAGCTGTTTGATCTGCTAATTCAGCAATTCCTTTTTGACCAACACCAGAAACAGATTGATAAGTAGATACAATAACACGAGAAATTCCCACTGCATCATACAAAGGCTTTAAAGCAACCATTAATTGCATAGTTGAGCAATTAGGATTGGCTATTATATTTGAACTGTTATTTTTTAATATATCGCCATTAACTTCAGATACTACTAATGGAACATCATCGTGATATCTAAAAAAAGAAGTATTATCAATAACTTTCACACCGCATGCCGCAGCAATAGGAGCATATTTTTCTGATACAGCGCTTCCTGCAGTAAAGAAAGCTATATCAACTTTATTAAAATCAAAGTCTGCAAGGCTTTCAACGAGTATATTGTCATCGCCACAATTAACTGTTTTTCCAATCGAGTTTTCGCTAGCTAAGGCATATATTGTTTCATAAGGAAACTCTCTTTCAGCTAAAATTTCTAAAATAGTTCTACCTACTAATCCGGTAGCGCCAACAATAGCTATATTTTTATTTTTTTGAATACTCATAAATATTTTTCTAGTAAATCTTTTGTAATGACCAAGATACCCTCTCCACCATGCTCTAATTCAAGCCAAGTAAACGGTACCTCTGGAAATTTATCTTCTAATTCTTGTTGCGCTTCACCAACTTCTAAAAACAATAAACCATCATCGGTTAAAAATTGTGCCGCATTTTTTAAAATGTTTTCTGCATGAAAAATACCGTTATTGTCTGACTCTAAAGCCATATTAGGCTCATGAGCATATTCTTTTGGTAATTTTTTCATAGAGTTATTTGGAACATATGGAGGATTGGAAATAATTAAATCATATTTATTTTTTATATTTTTAAATAAGTCTGACTTTATTAAATTAATTTGATTTTCTAATCCTAAGTTTTTAATATTTTTTCCAGCAATCTCTAGCGCATCATCAGATAAATCAACGGCATCGACAATAGTATCTGGATTGTAATAAGCAGTAGCACAGGCCATGCAACCGCTACCAGTACATAAATCTAATACTCGATCAATATTTTTATCACCAATAAATGGCTCAAAATTATTTAAAATAATTTCAGCAAATGGTGATCGCGGAATAATAACTCGCTCATCAACATAAAATTCAAGACCAGCAAAATAAGATTTGTTAGTTATATATGGCAATGGCTTTCTATCTTTAATGCGAAGATTAGCCCACTTAATTAACTCCAGCTTTTCATCTTCTGTCAGCTTAGCTGATAAAACTTTGGATAATTCCTCTTCTGATAAACAAGTAAAAGAGCATAATAATGCCACAGCTTCATCCCAAGCATTGTCTGTACCATGGCCAAAAAACAGCTTTTCTTTAATAAAAACAGTGGTTAAATAGCGCAAAAAATCAGCTAAAGTTACTAATTCAATCATAAAAATTAAGGATATAAGAATATAGAAAAGAGCTGATTATAACAGGATTTTATAAGTTTTTATGAGAATTTTTGAGAAATTGCTCGTATGCTAATATGCGTTTTTGAATAACGGCACTCCACGCATATTGCTTAGCAGCATCTAATGCTCTTTTGCATAAAGATTCATATGAGCGTTGTGGCATTGATAGCATTTTTTCTATACTATACGCGAGCTTTACTGGATCACCCGGATCTAGAATATCACCAACTGCAAAGCTCTCAGGTCCGCCACTAAAAGTTGTAATAAGCGGTATGCCGCAGCCCATAGCCTCAAGACCCGCAATACCAAATCCTTCAGTTCGCGATGGCATAACACTAAATTTTGCAATATTATGAAATCCAGATGAAACATGCAGATCCTGATGCCCAATAAAATGCATATTTTCGATAGAATAATTTTTATCCGATAATTCAGAAATTATTTTTGATAATTCACCAGCACCTAAAATTATAAAATGTGCATTGATATTTTTTTTACGCAAATAATAATTTGCTTCGATTAAAGTATCTATTCCTTTAGTTCTAGATAATTTACCAGTAAAAGTAATAATATCTGCATCATCTGGTATTTTTAAATTAAATAATTCTAATAACTTTTTACGATCAGTTTCTTGTGGTCGAAAAATATCGTCATCATAACCATTTTCAGCAACCATTATTTTATCGATATCAACGTCATAAAGTTTGTGAACTTCTTCTTTTACATAATCAGAAATTGCAAATATTTTTTCAGCATTTTGTGCCGAAATAATCGCTTTATCACGAATTGTTGGATCATAATGAAAACCCATTTGATCACTGTGATGCGCAACAGCAAAATATTTATGACCCAAAGTATGCATAACATAACTCATCGCCCATAAATGATGACACTCTATAATATCTGGCTTAAATTCTGCTACAACTTGCTCTAGCTGTTTTTCACATTCACTGTAATATAGCTCTGTTTGATCCGCCGTAAAATTTTTATACGTAATAAAGTTAGGACTGCGCGGATGGGGATCGGTGATCATTAATGGAAAAGTTTGTATTTCAGTTTTATTATTTTTTATCGGGAAATGCCATATTTTATACAAATCGTTATTATAATATGCTTCATTTTGAGTCGAGGGGCTAAAAGTATCGGGAAAAAATACTTTTATCGTATGGCCAAGCTTTTGTAATTGACTAATAATTCCTAAAATAGAGGTGAAACTTCCTGTTCCCCATGGACCAGTATTTGTAAATAATATGCGCATTTTAGAAAAATCCTATTTTTTATTATTTTTTTTATAGTTATTATTTTTTAATATATTCCTTGTAACAATAAAATTATAGGATAAATATATGATTAGTTCAGATTTGATTTACCACGATGCCGTACAAAACATCGAAAAATTTGTTAAAAACTGTAATCCGCAGAAAAAACAAGACGTTAAACTAATAACAAAAAAACTCTCAACGATAGCTATTAGCGCCATGATTTCAGTGCACGATAGCTCTGAAATAATAAAATACCTTGAGAGTATTAAAGATATTTATGATCAAAAATTTTTGGATAATTAGCAGCGATATTAATAATTGGCTTAAATTTTGGTACTAATGAAGATTTTTCCCAATATTTATTATGCGAAAATGGCGATGTATTAATTAATAAAATCATAATAGATACGATAATTAATCCACGCGCAATACCAAAGATTGAGCCAGTCAATCTATTAGTAATACCCATCCCAGAAAAACTAACTATTTTGGTTAGAAATATTGAAATTAATGAGCCTAGTATCAAAACAAAAAGAAAGATACTAGAGTAAGAAGCTGCAGTTAATACAACAGTATCATTAATATAATTTGATAAAAATTTATATGCATAATTTGAATGTTTTATGCACAATAGCGCTGCGCAAGCCCAAGTTAATAAGGAAAAAATTTCTTTTACTAATCCTCGTTTAACTCCTAAAAATGCAGAAACAGAGATTATTCCCGCGATTATTAAATCTGTAACATTCAATTCCATTTGAGTATTCTCTTATGCTTTTCGTAAATTATCTACAGGTATATTAACCGTATTTTTTTCAATTTTAGGAGCATCAACATTATATTGACGTTTATTAAATAATATTGGTAAAAAAATTACCAAAAAAGCCGTCAATGTAATAGCCCCAATAAAGCGCTGAATGAATTTAGTTCTACTTGACATATTTTTCTATAACCGGTTTAACTGTATGAAATGAACCTAATACTAATATTATATTATCTTGAGTTGCTTCTAAAATAGCGGCATCTAGACCTTCTAAAACGCTATTAAATTGCTGGAAATCCATGGCTTTTTCAGCATCAACTTTTACTAAAAAATATTTTAATACATTAATATTATCGCTTATTAATTTTAAGATACCATTTGTATCCTTGGTATTTAAACCACCAAAAACCACAAATATGTCATTTATTTTATTTTCTTTTAAATAATTAATTACATATTCAACTGCTTGAAGATTATGGGCAACATCTAATATGATTATTTTATTTTTAATAACTAATTCTTGCTTGCGGCCTTGTAACTTAAAATTCTTAAATATATCTAATATTTTTTGATTATTTTTATAATTATTTATTGGCAAAATATCTTGTAGGACTTCGATAGTTTTATAAGCTATCGCGGCATTATCTGGATGAATTAATTTAGAAATATTATCTAATTCAAAATTTTCATAAATATTATTAATATCATAAATCTTTGCGTGCTTTTCTTGAGCTATGTTACTAATAACTTCTTGCGCCTCTTTTACTCGTACGCCGCTAATTACAATGCCGTTTTCACGTATTATTCCAGCTTTTTCAAAAGCTATTTTTTCTATTGTATCCCCCAAAAACTCCATATGATCTAAACCAATAGAAGTAATAATGGCCAAATCATTATCAACTACATTGACTGCATCTAGCCTGCCTCCCATGCCTACTTCTAAAATAACTACATCTAAATCATGTTGTGAAAAAATATGTAGTGCAGCCATAGTCGTAAAACAAAAAGAGCTTATAATTTGATCTTTTCTATGTTTTTCAACAACCTCAAAAGCACTGATTAATTCTTGATCTGAAATTTTTTGATTATTTATTCTAATTCGTTCATTAAAATCAACTAAATGCGGGGAAATACAACTACCTGTTTTATATCCTGCAGCCAAATAAATTTTTTCTAATAATTCGACAGTTGAGCCTTTGCCATTAGTTCCAGCTACTGTAATTATTGTTTTGGCTATTTTATTTTTTGAGAATTTTAATTTGCTATATAATTCTTTTACTGGCTCAAGCGTATAGTCTATTCGTAATTTATGAATATTATCAATGTGCTGTAACCAACCAGATTTATCCATGTGCTAAAAAAGAAACTATATTTTTAATTTCATCACGCAAATCACGTCGATCAATAATACGATCAACAAAACCATGCTCAAGTAAAAACTCACTTTTTTGAAATCCTTCAGGCAATATTTCACGCACTGTCTGCTCAATAACTCGCGGTCCAGCAAAACCAATTAATGCTTTTGGCTCAGCTATATTGATATCACCTAGCATAGCTAATGACGCAGAAACGCCACCAAAAGTTGGATTAACCAAAACAGAAATATAAGGCAGTTTTTTATTAGCTAATTTTTTAAGTGCAGCGCTAGTTTTTGCCATTTGAAATAGTGAGAATAATCCTTCTTGCATTCGCGCACCACCACTGGTAGAAAAGCAAATAAAAGGCAAATTATGTTTTATCGCATATTCTACGCCTTGAACAAATTTTTCTCCGACCACAGCACCCATCGAGCCGCCAATAAAGTCAAAATCAAACGCCGCAGCAACAACAGGTGAATTTTTAACAAGTCCAGCCATTACAACTAAAGCATCTTTTTCGCCGGTATTTTTTTGTGCTTGATGAATTCTATCGCGATATTTTTTACTATCTTTAAATTTTAAAATATCAATTGGCTGAATATTAGCAGCAATTTCTTCACGCCCTTCAGCATCAAGAAAAACGTCTAACCTTTTTCTACCGCTAAGACGCAAATGATGAGAGCACTTAGAGCATACTTGTAAGTTACTCTCAAGCTCTTGGCCATAAAGTGCTGCCAAACAGTTGTCGCATTTGATCCACACACCTTCAGGGACAGAGCCGCGACGTGTATCAGATTTAGTTCTAATTTTTGATGGGAAAAGCTTTTTAAACCAGCTCATAATTTTAAAATCAAGTAGTTACAAAAACTCAGTATTGTAACATTTCTCACTTGTTTTCGCTAGTTTATCAACCTCAACAATCTCACTTAAGAAGCTTTTAACCTCTGAAAGTGGCAAGGCGCATGGGCCATCACACAAAGCTGAATTAGGATCAGGATGGGTTTCAATAAATAACCCTGCTAGACCTTGCACGACCCCAGATTTTGCCAAATCAAGAGCAAATTGCCCTCGTCCACCAGCGCTAGTAGATAATCCACCTGGAAGTTGCAATGAATGAGTGACATCAAAAATAAGCGGATAACCAAAAGATTTCATGATTGGAAATCCCAGCATATCAACAACCAAATTGTTATAGCCAAACATTGTTCCACGCTCACAAAGCATTAAATTATTATTACCAAAATCCTCAAATTTCTTCAAAATATGCTTCATTTCTTGCGGTGCTAAAAATTGAGCTTTTTTAATATTTATTAATTTTCCAGTTTTGGCCAGTGCCTCAATTAAATCTGTTTGACGCGATAAAAATGCTGGTAGCTGTAAAATATCGGCAACTTCAGCCACATCTTCTGCCTGATGTGGTTCGTGAATATCGGTAATAATCGGCACATTAAATTCTTTTTTTAATTTTTTGAATATCTCTATGCCTTTTTTTAGCCCTGGACCACGATAAGATGTTATTGATGATCTATTTGCTTTATCAAAAGATGCTTTAAAAACATATGGAATTTTAAGTTCCGAGCATATTTTTTGTATCGTCTCACAAGTTTTTGCGGCCAAATTATAGTCTTCTAAAACGTTAAGACCTGCGATTAAAACTAATGGGCTGTCATTACTAAAAGTTATGTTGTTTAGTTTAATTTGTTTATTCATGTATAATTTTCACAGTAAAATATATTCTTACTCAAAATTATACGCATAAAAAATTATGAAATCTCAAGAAATTTTCGAAAAATCATGTAAATACATACCAGGCGGAGTAAACTCTCCAGTTCGTGCATTTAAGAGTGTTGGGGGCAATCCACTAATCATTAAATCTGCCAAAGACGCATATTTATTTGATGTTGATGGAAATAAATACGTTGATTATGTTTGCTCATGGGGCGCCATAATCAGCGGTCATGCAAATACCCACATTAACCAAGAAGTAAATAAAGCGGTAGAAAATGGTTTAAGTTTCGGCGCTCCAACTGAGCTTGAGCTAAATTTAGCACAGAGAATATGCGATTTAATTCCATCAATGGACAAAATTAGATTTGTATCATCAGGTACCGAAGCTACCATGAGTACATTACGCTTAGCACGCGGCTTTACTGGCAAAAATAAAATTATAAAATTTACTGGCTGCTATCATGGACACAGTGATGGTTTATTAGTCGATGCCGGCTCTGGAGCTTTAACACTTGGTGTTCCAAGCTCGCCAGGCGTACCAGAAAGTTTTGCTTCTGAAACACTAAATGCTGAATATAATAATTTAGAAGATGTCGGAGGATTATTTGCTAAATATCCTGGAAAAATAGCGGCAGTTATAGTTGAACCCGTTGCTGGTAATATGAACTGTGTTTTACCAAAAAAAGGTTTTCTGCAAGGTTTACGTGAGCTTTGTGATGAGCATCGCGCAGTATTAATTTTTGATGAAGTTATGACTGGATTTCGTGTTGGCTTAACTGGCGCACAAGGTCATTACGGTGTTAATCCTGATCTGACAACTTTCGGAAAAGTTATCGGTGGCGGCATGCCAGTTGGTGCTTTTGGCGGCAAAAAAGAAATTATGGATTATTTAGCACCGCAAGGCCCTGTATACCAAGCAGGTACTTTATCTGGTAATCCAATCACCATGGCAGCTGGTCTTGCAGCACTTGATAATATTACACAGCCAAATTTTTACGAAAATTTAAGCAAAAAAACTGAAAAATTAATCACTGGCCTTACTAAAATATTTACTGAAAAAAATATAAAAGTTAAAACAAATTATTTAGGTGGAATGTTTGGAATATTTTTTGCAAAAGATAATTCTGATAAAAAGATTGAGCTTTATAGAGATGTAATGGCTTGCGATAAAGAACTTTTTAACAAATTTTTTCATCATATGCTAAAAAACGGCGTTTATTTAGCACCGTCAGCGTTTGAAGCTGGATTTATCAGCTCGGCGCATAGTGATGCTGATATTGAAAAAACTTTAGAGGCTGCTAAGGCTTTTTTGGATAATTCTTAAAAACCCCCGCCCGGCCTCGCCGTTCTGCCCCCTTTAATAAGGGGGCGTTCTTATACCCCCTTTCGTAAAGGGGGTCGGCGCGCCAGCGCCGGGGGGTTTTTTACGGTCGCCCCTTCTCCAAATCTTTCTCAATTTCTTCAGTCGCCATTTTTGAATAATCTTTAACGATTTCTAATTCAATTTTATCTTGCAAATCACGAGTTAAATGTTCTCGTAAATCGTGCATAAATTTTGGCGGTGCTGTAAGCACTAATCGCTCAAATTCATGAATATTATCTCTTATAAAATTTACTAAGTTTTTAGCGAAGATTTTAATTTCAGCTTTTTTAGGATCAGATTTTTGCTCATAGCTTTTACCACCACCTAAATTACTACTTTGTCTATCACCGTATTTATCTGCAGCTATATCAGAATCATGAAGGTGAGCTGAATCATTTTCAATTTTTGCTATAAAATTCATTGTGCCGCCAATTTTCTGGGCTTTAAAAATCTTAGCAACAGAGGCATCTGATATTACCATCCAAAATCTATCCATACTCATACTAATCACCACCAATTTTTTTATGTAAACTTAAGTACTTTTTACGCATTTCATCATGGTTAACAATAGGATAGGGATAATCTTTTCCTATAGTTACACCATACTCTAGTACTTTATCGGCATATTTTACTGGTTCATGAATGTATTTTTCAGGAATATTCTTAAGCTCAGGTACCCAAGTGCGAATATAATCACCATCAGCATCAAATTTCTTGCTTTGTAAAGTTGGATTAAAAACTCGAAAATACGGCACCGGATCAGCACCACAGCCTGCTACCCACTGCCAACTAGCGGCATTATTGGCCATATCATAATCAAGTAAAGTTTCAAAAAACCAACGCTCACCAACTCGCCAATCGATTTGTAAATCTTTAGTTAAAAAAGATGCAACGATCATACGTACTCGATTATGCATATAACCACTGTGCCATAACTGACGCATGCCAGCATCGATAATCGGATAACCAGTTTTACCCTGTTTCCATAGTGTTAATAATTTTTTATTTTTCTGCCAAATAAAATTTTCTAAAGTTTTTTGTAAATCTTTTTTCGCTAAATTTGGATAATAATGTAATAAATTATAAGAAAATTCGCGCCAACCCAATTGACTCAAAAAGGTAACTGCAGGTTTCTCAGCTTTTTGATAAAGATAATTAACAGAAATTTCTCCAAAATGAATGTGTGGGGATAATTGTGATGTACCAATTTTTGCAGGAAAATCACGCAATTTTTTATAATCTTCGATAATTTCATGATTAAATTTAGTAAAAATTTTATGTGCTGATTCTTCCCCTGGCTGCCAAAATTTGGTAAATTGCGCAGCCCAATCAGGATTGGTTGGTAGTAATTTTAAGTCTGCTATTTTTTTATAATCTATATTTTTCAGGGCAATACTTGATACTTTTTCGAAATTTGGTATTGGTAAAATTTTTGGTAAAGATAGTTTTTCTTGCACAGTACGCCAAAAAGGTGTGAATACTTTAAAATTAGCTTTAGACTTATTGAGTATTAAATCTGGACTATGCAGTAAATAATTATCAAATATTTTAAATTCTACGTCATTTTTTTCTAATAACTCAGATAATTTTTTATCATAATTTATAAATGCCGGTGTTGGGACATCGTTACAATATATTGCAGAAATATTATTGTTTTTGATAATTTTTAATAATTCGTCTTTATAATTACCAGCTAATATTACTAATTTTTGCTTATGTTTTTTAAGATTTTCTTCTAGCTGATTCAGTGTATTATGAAGCCACCAGGCTTGAGCCGCACCAATATAGTGCTTATCTTCAGAATTATAGATAAAAAGTGGAAGAATCGAATCAGCATCCTTTACGGCATTATTTAGTGCTGGATTGTCTTTTAACCTAAAATCTAAACGAAACCAAACTATTATTCGTTTTTTTGCTGTCATCTTGTCCTTAAGTATTTGATTTTACCACCCCGTCATTCCCGCGCTCCCTCCGTCATTCCCGCGCTCCCTCCGTCATTCCCGCGCAGGCGGGAATCCAGAGCAACACCATAGCATTTTAGCAGCAAATATCGTATAATAGTAGTTGGGGGCGACTTGGCTTCGACGGGGTCTGGACGCTTTTAAGTGCATGTCGAGGACGTAACTTTCTCGTAAAAAATGTTGCAAAACCATAAACGCAAACGACGAAAACTTCGCTAGCGCTGATCTAAAAGCTGCTTAATAACCAGCTTTAGACCCGTAACTTCTAGTTGCTCATGGCCTGAATGTTACGGTTATATACATGAGATAAGGGCTTAAAACTGCTCAAGTTAAGCTTCGAAAACATTAGAGCTCGCATATGGGTTTACTTTGTACGTTGAGTGCTCATATGTTAAAACAAGAACGCTACTAAACATGTAGAGCTTATCGGAAAAAGGATTGCGGACGTGGGTTCAATTCCCACCGCCTCCACCATATTCTAATCTAACAACATTTCATAATAAAGTATGTGGACGGAGTTATTTCTGGGCATTCTTTTCGGAGGGGTAAATTTAATTTATCGTTTTTATACTTTTAATCAGAGTCGATATTTTGAGCAATCTTTGTCTATTAATTAAAATAGGTATTATTTTTATGATTATTACAACATCACCTAGCATACAGTCATCTCCAGAACACTTATTTCAGACTATCAACGGATCTTATAAAATAAGTAATAATATAGTCAGCAGCAAATTAAAGGTAAATGGTGAGGCCACATTAAAAGATAATACTATTGTAAAAGATATTATAATAGTTAACGGGCAGCTTAAAGCATTCAACACAATATTTGAATCAGATGTATTCGCTAATGGAGTAGCTACGCTGGAATATTGCTCTTTAAAAGGAAACGCTAGTTTTAGTGGGAATATAAGCACTAATAATTGCCTCTTTTTAAATGGACTTACATTACTTGCTCAAAAAGCACATTTTTCAAAATGCTCAATTAACAGTATATTTGTTAAAAAAATTACATATGCCAAGGTGGTACAAACTGTAATATTAGCAAATGGTAGCACTGTAAGTGGAGATATAACTTTTGAATCAGGGATTGGTGAAGTGTATATAGATAGCTCCTCAGAAATAAAAGGTGCTCTTAATGGCGGTAAAAAAATTATTAGCTCGTAATCTATCTGGGTACTTTTGGTGGTGCCTATTTATTTTTCAAAAATTAATTACATCAAATTCAATGATTTACATTAAATTAAATAGTCGCCGCCTCCACCAAATTAATACTCAATTAATCCTTATCTGGTAAAATAACGATAATATAAATAAAAAAGAAGTATCATTATGAAATTTATAGAAAAATTCAAAAAGCATTATCAAGAAGAAATCGGTGATTTTAGCGTTCATGGTGGAAATGACTCTAGTTTGACCTTTTTAATGGCGACTGCTGGGATAGTATGTGGAATTGTAGGGGCTTTTGCAGCTTTTGCGCTTGTTATGCCCTTTTTAGCGCCAATATTAGCACCATCTTTACTAATAGTTTCAATATTTTCAATAACAATAGCTGGAGGCCTTATTGGCGCAGCTTCTGGTGCAGGATTTACTTATGGTGTTGCAGCTTTGACAACAGCAGCTAAGTGTTTCTTTAAGGCTTTGTTTTCTAAAGATGATAAAAAAGAATCTTCTAAATCAATTAGTTCTGAGAAAGATAAAGAAAGAAGTGAAGAAGCAGCGCCAATAAGACTTACAAAATCTGCATTACGTAAATTAAATAAAGCGCATGAAGCTGAAGATAGACTTGAAACAGGCGCTGCAGTTATTACTGCACCTTCACAAAGAAGAGCTAAGAGTGTGTAGCATTATCTCTTAATTAATTCCTTGGCTTTTATTTTATTGTCATTGCTTTGTCGACTAAAGTCTCCTCGCAATGACGCAAAATAATACCAATTTTCTTTTAATAAAAAATTACTCATGTTGTAACTGCAATCAACTCTTTATGCAATTTAACCGCGTAATTATCAGTCATACCAGCTATATAATCACAAACTATACGTTTTTTATTTTCTGAATTTTCAAAACGATCATGTGTATTATCTGGCATTTTATCTGGATTATCGTTAAAGAAATAAAATAAATCTTTAATAATTTTATGCCCTTGATGAATTTTTTGTATAGACATCGGTGAATTGATAATATTGTCAAAAATTAGCTTTCGTAAAAATTTTAAAACTAATTTGGCATTAGCGCTTAATTCTGCTTGATAATGTAATAAAGGGTGCTCAAAATTTTGATTATTATTTATGCTTATACTAGTTACAAAAAAGTTAATTAATTTAGCAATTGCTGCTTTTAATTTATACGATGACTGGTCAATAAATATTTCTGCAAAAATTTCAGAAACTAGGGGGATTTCTAATAATTTTTTGTCAGAATTTCGCACCGCTTTTAACCAAATAGATTTATCTATAACTTGCATAATTAAGGCATCTTCTAAATCATGAGTGCTGTAGGCTATATCATCGGCAAGCTCCATAATTGAAGTATCTAGAGCTTTATACTGAGCCCTATTATTTTTAATACTACAAAATTTTTCACGATCAGCTTCGCTAAAAGTTTCAGTAATGAAATTTAATATTGGCTTATCAGCATCATAAATACACTTAGGTGGCAACGTAGCATCATCAATTAAACAATCAGAATATAATACTGGATATTTTATTAATCCTAATAAAGCTCGGCGCGTTAAGTTCATACCTGAATTAAGCGAATATTTTTCTAATTTGGAAACTAGACGAATAGTTTGGGCATTGGCCTCAAAACCACCGCTATTTATCATTAATTGATTTAAAATATCTTCGCCACCATGACCAAATGGTGGATGACCAAGATCATGGCCCAAACAAATAGTATCTAATAAAATTTCAGCTGGCAGCCACGATAAAAGCTCTTTATTGTTTCTATATTTATGCTTTAATTGCCACAAAATACTTTTACCAACCTGGCACACTTCAAGCGAGTGAGTTAATCTTGTGCGATGAAAATCGCCCATATTAATTGGAAAAACTTGCATTTTCCCTTGAAGCCTACGAAAAGATTCACTATGTAATAAACGACTATAATCTTTTTGATATTGATTCTGATAATCATTTGGGGTTTTTAACGGTAAACTTCTTAAACGCTTATACCATTCACTCAATTTATCACCCCTTTATTTTTTTATTAATTTCATGCGCAATTTCATTTGATAAGTTGCTAACCAATCCACTTAAACAATTAACAGCACAATGATAATTAGTATGACCTATATTATTAAAATAATGTGAGCGCTGTATTGCTAATAGTTTATCATTGCCATTTCTTTTTATTAAATTCCAGCTAGCAGTTAAATCACAACTTGAAAAATTATTAATATCAAAATTTTCAATATAAACATTAAGCTGATAATCATATTTATTTACCAAATGCCAATCCTGTGGAACTACTACATAACCTGGAATTTTAGTTGCTAGGTTATCTGCAATAGTACTTGTTATATTTTTATCAAGTGGCTCTGCCCAATAATTATAATTTGATATTTGAATATTATTATTAGCATCACGAGTTACTAAAGCTAAGCGATGCAAATAATTATCTGTACTAACTGTTGATAATACAATTATTTTTTTATTTTTTAAGTTTTGTGCATTTTTATAACTATTATTATTTGGTTGTAACGTATGATATTGGGTAATATCTTTCGATGCACAGCTAGTTAAAATTAAAATCGGTAAAATACTAATATATTTTTTTATTGTTATTATTTTCATTTTTTATCCCCCTTGCCAAATATTAAAGAATTTGGTTTCGCGTTCATGTTATCTGATAATTCTTTTACTGATTGTGCGGCATAATTAACACTTTCTAATGTTTGATTAAAGTTACGCAGTGTTTCAGAGTTTTCATTAGTTAATCTCTTCGCATTTTCAGCCATACCTTTCAACTCTTTAGTTGCACTATCTACATTATCAGCAATGCCTGGTAATTTTTTATTAATTTCTTCTGCTGTTTTAGTAAATTCTTGTGCTGCCTTATCAATACTTGCTGTCATTGAAGTAAATTTATCCACAACTTCTTTTATATTTACTTTTTGCAATTCTTTAGTAAACATTTGGAAGTTAGATGGAATAGTTGGAATTTCTTTATATTCAAAAACTCTATGACTAAGATTAATTGGTGTTTCTGGATAAAAATCCAACTCTATTTGTAATAATCCTGTTAAAAAACTTTGCATTTCTAATTGAGCACGCAGACCATCTTCGATATATTGCTCTAAAGTTTCATCAAAATTATAATCACCATCTTCACTTACCATTTTAAAATGATCAGTGTCTATTTCGATGATAACTGGAATACTTATATCTTTATTACGTATATCTTCACCATCTAATGTTGCATAAACTTCGATTACGGTTCCAACTTTAACACCACGATAATTCACAGTGGCACCTTTTTGTAAACCTGTTACTGCATTATTGAAAAATAAAATATATCGGTTAGTTTGAAAATTATAGTTTCCTATTACTATTAAAATAGACGCTAATAATAAAATAAAACCTATTACAAAATATCCTACAAATAGTGGGTGTGGACGATTACGCATTTTTATTCCCCATATTATAATTATTCATAATCTTTAATCACTACTAAAAAATTTTTGCACTACTTTGTTTTTATTATTTGCTTTCATGTCCCGCGGATTACCCATTGCAATTGCAGTTTTTGCAGTAGCATCTAAAAATAATGCCGTATCTCCTATTTTTAAAATACTCGCTAAATCATGAGTAATAATAACCATAGTTGTGTGCAAATTTTCCCTTAACTCAAGAATTAGATCATCAAGAGCGCGTGCAGTTATTGGATCAAGACCCGAAGATGGCTCATCAAAAAATAAGATATCAGGATCAAGTACCATGGCTCGGGCAAGCCCCGCACGTTTTTGCATCCCACCACTTATTTCACCTGGTAAATATTCATTAAAACCAGCCAAACTTACTTGTGATAATTTTAAATTTACAATATCTGCTATATCTTGATCGTCAAGATTGGTAAAACGTTGTAGTGGTAGGCTCAAATTTTCTTCTAGTGTCATAGAGCTCCATAATGCACCACTTTGGAATAACACCCCCATAGACTGTTTTAGACTATCTTGGCTTTTATCAGACTCCCAAAAATTTTCCTGTTTTATAAATATATCTCCTTCTATAGGTCTGTTTATACCTATTAGCGAACTTAACAAAGTACTTTTTCCACAGCCAGAGCCGCCCACTACTAGAAAAATTTCGCCCTTTTTTATTTCAAAGTTAAGATTATTTTGAACCTTAGTTTCTCCATAACCTACTGTTAAATTTTTTGCTTCAATCATTATATCTTGCATATCACATATCCAATATATTGAAAATTACCGTGAAAATTGCATCTATAACTATAATCATAATAATAGAATTAACTACGGCCATAGTTGTTGCTTTACCAACAGCTTCAGCTCGCTCTTCGCAATGAATTCCTTTAACACAGCTTACTAGTGATATAGCAATACCAAAAAATACTGATTTTATTAGGCCAACATAAAAATCTGTCAAAGTTACCGAATTAATAAGTTGATTATAATATTGCATCCATGAAACATTAAGAACCCACATACCAACCAAACCACCAGCAATAATCCCAACAACATCAGCATAAATAGTTAACATAGGGATACTCAAAGAAAGACAAATAATTCGTGGCAAAACTAAAAAACTGTAAGAAGAAATGCCAAGAACATTAAGAGCTGCTATTTCTTTATTTAATTTCATAGTGCCAAGCTCAGCAGCAAAAGCAGCTCCGGTACGGCCCGCCATGATAATCGAAGTCATTATTGCGCCCATTTCACGCATCATGCCAATACCAACAAGATTTGCAAGATAAATACCTGCACCAAATTGTTTTAACTGAATTGCTCCCACATAGCCTAAAATTAGACCTATTAAAAAACTAATTAAAGTTACAATAGATAGTGCTTTTGAGCTTGTGCTCTGCATTATGAGCCAAAAATCTTTACTTCTAAATGTATTCTTATTTTTAAAAGAACTAATTGCCGAGATGATTGTGTCACCAAAAAAACTAATAGTTCCAGATAATTCATCAAAAAAATGATAAATTTTGTCTCCTATTTTTTCTATTGGATTAGTAATTTCCACTTCTTTTAATTCTATTTCTTTTCTTTGCTCCGGTAACATATTTATAAGGCGCTGTAGACCTTCAGTTAACGAGGAGCTATCGAATGTTATATTTTGTTGCTGACAGTTAAGTTTTATATCATATATTAAGCTTACCAAATAACTATCCCATTGGGGATTATTAATTTTAACTTCTAATTTTTCAAAAGGATAATTGGTTGCAATAAATTTAAGGACATAATCATGACTTACGGTATTAACCTTTTGCGTCCAATTATTACCAAAAATTAGCGTTAAGATATTATTTTTTTTTATCGCACTAAACGCTTTATCTTCCATAGTTAAAAATAGGTTGTTGTGTAACTAATTATAATATTTCTTCCCATTATATAGTATAGCCCATGCTGTTATGCTACTCTTGAAGCTCAAGAAATGGAGAAGAATATGAAAAATATCAAACTTACTATTCTAGGATTATCAGCGACGATAGCCCTTAATTCTTATGGTTTTGGTAGTGATCCGCAAAGCACAAGACAAATGCTAATCGCTCCAAATTGTTTACTCGAAAAGGCGGATGAGAATCAATATAAACTTATTGCGGTAAATAAAAAATTATCGTTAATTACTACTGAATTTGACTATGTTAAAAAATTAGCAGAGTTAAGCGGCAGCAATAAAGAGCCTTGTGGTAAATTTATTAACGTTACCAATAAATGGGAGCATTCCAGAGATATAACTGTACGACAATTTTTAGCTAATTATACTGCTAAAGAATTAGATAAAAATATCTTAGCGAAGGCTGAACTGAGTGAATTAAAAGTTAAAGATAACGAACAAACTCATCATTTAGTTAGTATGGTTCAACCAAAAAGATTTTGGGATGATTTAAAACAATTAAGTTCTTTTTATCAACGCGCAGCAGATACTGATGACGGAGAGAAAGCTGCAGAGTGGATCAAAAGCCATGCCGAAGAAATATTAACTAAAAATAATTACACTGATTTTAAAGTACAAACTATTTTTACTAGCTGGAATCTACAGCAACCTTCTATTGTTGTGACATTAGGTAATAGTATCAACAAACCAGGGATTGTAGTTAGCGGCCACATGGATACTTTGCCTGGCAATAAACCAGGAGCTGATGATGATGGTACTGGTAGTGTTACTGTTTTTGAAACTTTGCGTGTTTTAGCAGAAAGTAAAAGTGAATTAACAAAACCAGTACATTTTATTTGGTATTCGGCAGAAGAATATGGCTTAATCGGATCACAACGCGTTGTTGAAGAGTTTGTAAATAACAATATTGCGGTTGAAAATGTTCTACATTTCGATATGACCGGATATCAAAATAATAATGATCCGACTGTATATTTAATGACTGATAATGTTTCAAAAAACTTAACTACTTATATTGGATCATTGTTTAAAAACTATACAACTGCTCCAGTAAAATATACTCGTTGTGGTTATCAGTGCAGTGATCATGCCAGTTGGTATAATGCGGGAATTCCTTCTGCCATTCCAACAGAATCTAAATTTGAAGAAATGAATCCGTATATTCATTCTTCGAAAGATACAATGGATCATTTATCAATTGAGCATATGACTGATTATGCGAAAGTGGCTGTTGCGTTTGTTGGAGAGCAAGCGGTTAAGTAAAACCCCCGCGCCTACGGCGCTGCCCCCTTTAATAAGGGAAAAAACCCCCGCGCCTACGGCGCTGCCCCCTTTACAAAAGGGGGCAATTATCTCCCCTTTTGTAAAGGGGAGATGTCGGCGTCAGCCGACAGAGGGGTTTTTTCCTTATTGAGGTTTTTTACCCTTTCTTCACCAAATAAGAAACCGTATTCATCATATTCTGCCAGCTACCATGTGGGCTAACTTCATACTTACCAGCAACAATAACTGCAGGTGTTGATGAAAGTTTAAAAGCAAAAAATAATTTTGTACTATCTTTTACCTGCTTATCAACAGTTAAAGAATTAAAATATTGTTTAAATTCGTTTAAACCAATTTCATACTGTGTCACTCTCTTAGAATTAGTTTCTTGTTTTTGATACCATTTAAATATGTTATCTGCAGTGAATAAATTTTCACCATAACGATGAATGGAATTCCAAACATTCATGTTTAAAGAATCTAGCAAACCAAAATGATCAAGCGAAAAATATAATTTTGCTAAAACATCCCAACTAGGTTCAAAAGTTGCAGGAACTCTTCTTATTACAACATTTTCTGGTTGAATATTAATCCATCCTTCGAAATACGGCTCTAATGCATTACACGCTGGGCATCCATAACTGAAAAATTCTATTACTTGAATTTTTCCAGCATCTTGCGCAACAAATGCTTTAACTTGATCATTATTTCTAACACTTTCAGGAAGAATTTTATAATCTTTACCTTCAACAAATTTTGGAGCATTTTCATCGTGCTGCATTGGCTGCTCAACTTCAACTTTTTTATGCTCTGGCTGATGAGTAGTTACTTGAGTAGTGACTACTTTATTAGGCTCCTGAGTTTTCTTTTTACATCCTGACACTAATCCAACGCTACAAAATATCATTGCTATAAATACAATTTTTTTCATTTTTTCTCCCTGTTAAATTATAAAAATTATTTTAGTGCTTGAATAAGCTGTGATACCAATTCAATTTCATTATCACTTAATTTTGATGCAATATCTTGCATCATATCATTACCACGAGTTTTATTTTTATAATTAATTAATTGCTGTTTTATATATTCAGCATTTTGTCCAGCTAAGCGTGGAAATTTTGCTCCTTCATTACCGTACCCTTGAGGTCCATGACAAGCAGCGCAAGCAGGAACATTATGCTCTAAGTTTCCACCTAAATAAATGTTACGTGTTTTATCAACAAACTTTTGTGAAATTTCTCCACTTGTAATTTTTTGTTGGCTATAGTAATTGCCAATCGCGTAGATATCTTCTTCTGACAAATTTTGAACTTGAGCATACATTAGTGCCGCTTGATCAGAAGTACGATAATTAGGATTATTACCCTTATCCGCACCTTTTTTAAATATGCTTAATTGCTCAGCAATATAGGTTCTATGCTGCGATGCTAATTTTGGATAACTTTCCATTAAAGTCTTATTACCATTTGCCCCATGGCACGCAGCGCATGGTTCAATCAACTTTTGGACATTAATCGCCTGGGCTTGAATAATCGCTGGAATTATAGAAAATAAAAAAATAAACGTAACTAAATAAACTTTTCGCATTTACACCTCTATGTGCTGATATATGTTATATTTAGTGCATAATTTTATACCTAAAAGAACAATAATACAAAGATGATCTTGTTTCAAAATGCTTATTTTTTACTAAGCGGCGCTAAAAATTCTGATTTACCTCAAGATAACGGTATCGAGATTGCTTTTATTGGCAGATCTAATGCCGGAAAATCCAGCACTATTAATGTGTTAACTAATCAAAAGAGCCTGGCTCGGGTTAGTAAAACTCCTGGACGCACACAGTTAATTAATATTTTTGTACTTGATGAGTCTGAAAAAACAAGGTTGGTTGATTTACCTGGATATGGCTACGCTAAAGTATCACATAAGATGAAAAAAGATTGGGATAATTTAATTAGTAATTATTTATCTCACCGAGAATCTCTAGCGGTATTGGTTCTTATCATGGATATTAGACACCCATTAAAAGATTCTGATTGCAACATGCTAGATTGGTGTCTAGAGCACAATATTAAAACTCATATAGTATTAACAAAAGCTGATAAAGTTAACCAAAAAGATAAAGCAAAAAGCTTAAGAGAAGTAAAAGAATATATTAAAGACTACCCCAATTTATTCTCGACACAGATTTTTTCTGCACACAATAAATTGGGGTTAGATGAGCTAAAAGCTACTCTGCAACAATTTCTAATGGAAGATCAAAGTTAACATCATTATGTAATGATATAGTGATGTTATATTCGCCAACCATGCGAATAACGCCTTCTGTTAGAATTATTTCACTCGCTTCAAGATTAAGACCCATAGCGTTAGCTACTTTAGAAATCTCACGAGTTCCAACTGAGCCATAAAGTTTTCCTTCTTCACTAGCTTTAGCAGCAATAAGGATTTTTTTATCTTTAAACTCTTCGGCTCTTTTTTGCGCTCCAGCTAAAGTTTCTTGTGCTTTTTGTTCAAATTCAGCACGACGCGATTCAAACATTGCCAAGTTGTCTTTAGTTGCAAATACAGCTTTTTGTTGTGGGATAAGATAGTTACGACCAAATCCAGCCTTAACTTTAACTTTTTCGCCTAAACGACCTAAATTTTTAATGTTGTCTAATAAAATTACTTGCATGTTACACCTCTATCTGTGTTGATCAGTATATGGAACTAGAGCTAAATAGCGCGCTAATTTAACTGCTCTATTAAGTGCACGTTGTTCTTTTGCACTGTTACCATTTACTCTTGCAGGAGTAATTTGAAAAGTTTCTGTTAGATATTTTTTCAAATCTTCTTTGTAATCAAAATTTTTCTTTTCTTTAGCCATGTTATTACCTATGCAGCATTTTCGTTTCTATCTCTTCTACCTTTATCATCTCTTCTACCTTTTTTATCATCCTCACTTTTCTCTGGAGGATTCATGATAAAAGATTTTTCAGTACAAGCTTCTTCTTTTGCTAAAATTAAATAACGCATAACAGCGTCATTGAAAGTAAATAATTCTTTTAGCTCAAATTGTACGCTTGGCTCACATTCAATGTTCATTAATACATAATGAGCTTTGCGAACTTTATTGATAGGATAAGCTAATTGACGACGACCCCAGTCTTCTAAACGGTGGATTTTACCGCCATTACTTTCAACTAAAGTCTTATATTTTTCGATCATTACAGTTACTTGATCGCTTTGATCCGGATGGACCATGAATACCACTTCATAGTGTCTCATTTTGTCACCTTATGGTTTATTAATAGTAATCTTTGACCCCATGCCAAAGAAAGGTAAGCAAGAATGGTAACCTATTTTGCACAAAAAAACAAGGATATTCCCGTTGCGACCGAGACATTAAGGCTCTCAACGCGTCCTTTCATTGGGATATAAAACAGCTCGTCGCAGCTTTTAGCTGTTAAGTCACGAATCCCGGTATCTTCCGACCCCATGACTATCACTGAATTATCAGCAAAATCAATATTATGCAAAGTTTTTTGAGCTTTAAGATCACTACCATAAATCCAAAAATTATGATCTTTTAATACTTGTATGCTCTGTGCCAAATTATTAACGTAAAAGATTGGTAAATAAAATGCCGCTCCAGCTGAAGATTTGTAAGCAACGCTTGATAGTGGCGCGCTATGCTTTTCTGGCAAAATAACACAGTCAACACCAGCTGCATCAGCTGAGCGTAGGCAAGCACCCAAATTACGCGGATCTTGCACCTGATCTAAAATTAAAATTCGCTTACCTTTTTTATCAGCTATTTTATCAAGAAAACTTGCAAGCTCTGACAGCCCCTTGTGCTTAGGTGCCTTTAATTCAACAAAAATTCCCTGATGGGCCAACTCTTCGTCGGCCCTTTTAGCAGCGCGAACTTCAATACTAATTCCATATTTACGCGCCAAGCTTAACAGGCTATTTATTTTCGGGCTATTTTTAGCATCAATCGCAACTATTTTTATTATATTTTCAGGGCATTCTTGTAAGGCTGTTGCCGCGACATGAATGCCGTAAAGTTCAATTATATTCTTTTTCATGGTACTACTTTTAACTAAGAAGAAAGGCTCATATTACCACTATTACAACTACTATCAAAATACACCAATAACGGAACATTAACTATAGCATTTCCTCTATTTGCAAAACATTGTGTATCGATATTAAGTTTTAGAGATTTTAAGCTTTTAGTTAATCTTAATACGTCTTTAATATCAAATTCATAGTTATTTAAACACAGAGCTACTATTCCACAATTTGCTGGCTGAATATTAATATTAATGTTTAAATTTAATGCTGAGTATATATCAAGCTCTTTTGCAGTAAATAATATAGTTCTTTGTGCTTGACCATCCATTATTTTGGTATTATTAGCAATATTTCTATTAGCAACTAAATTTTGTTCAATTCTGTTCTCACGACTAAATGCCGCGATGTTAGTAGCAGTATTTGTAGTCGCATTAATATTACAATTCCAATCAGATCTAAAATTATTGGCTGTTATATTTTGTATCGTTGCCAAAAATTCAGTTATAAAATCCATATCACTCATACCTGAGTTATATAAATTTAATTTATCAATATCCAAGCTATATGGATTAGTTACTGTAGGCAAAGAAGTATTAATTAATTTACGAGAATTAACATACGTATAAAAATTTCTACTTTTATCACCAACAAGATCTAAACTCATTGTTTTTAATACCAGATTACATGCATCAGTGTTAAGTAAATTTTTATACTCCACAATTTTTGCTGGCAAAGGATCTGCTGAACTACAAGTTGAAATATTAAATTGACGATCTATTGAACGTGATAAATCCAATTTAATATTTATAAAATTAGTATCATTTTGATAGTAACCAGTAAATTTGTTTAATATAAAATCATCAAGCTCTTTTAATTTACTATCAGGTAATGAGCAGTTTGGATCAGCAAATTTAGCACCTGCAATTTTTTGATCTACTTTCGTTTGCAACATATAAAATGCATTAGCATTTCTAAATTTGGCTGAAGTACTATAACCACAAGTAGTAGTAATAGATTTACTAGCCGTATTAATATCTCCCGTATAAGAATTAATATCAAAAGAATGACATTCGTTAGCAAATATCAACATACATCTTCTTTTTGAGTTATTATTTACGTCAGGATCTTGGCAAACTGCAGCTTCGGCGTATTCCTGATTAGGAAGAGCTCCTATTATATAGAATTTATCAATTATAGGACTAGTACGACCAATACCTGTAATTTCAGTGCTATAAAACCTATCTTTATTAAAAGATAATTTTAACAATGGTGGTAAAAAATCAGAATTTACTACTTTTTGATCTTTTTCAACAGTCTCTAAGAATTTTAAAGCGTAAAGATATTTTGCTAATGTACTATATCCACAATCACTAGGATATGACTGAGTAGTTACATTAATATCACCAGTATATGAGTCAATCCTAAAAGAACTACAATAATCTTTAAAGACTACTAAACATTCTTTTTGAGCTGGATTTAGCGGATAATCTTTACACCCAGCAGCTACAGAGCTCTCTGGGGTAGATAAAAATGGCAACGTATAATCTTCTTTTATTATAGGATCAGATAACTGATCACTTGCAATAACTGGAGAATTAGTATTGTTACTTAAGCTAAAGTTAAGTGGAATTTTTGGTCTAACATACCTATCTGTCTGTATTTTATCACTTGAATTTATTTGTGATTCATAAAAATCATTAGCTACTTTATATTTTTTAACATTAGAGTAACCGCAATTATTCCACCTATCTTTTAATCTATTATGACTAAACATATTTCCTGGCTCATAATAAAAACTTGTGTAACTATTTATTTTAAAATGCAAACACTGATCTTTGAAAATTAATAAGCACTCTCTAATTTCTTCATTATTAGGACTAGGATCTTTACATACTGCAGCTGCAGCATATTCAATATTTGGATAAGGCCCTCCTATATAATCTGATACATTAATAATATTATATCCAGATGATGAGGATACTATTTTTATATTATCTACATTTAAATTTTGATCTCTTCTTAATGAAAAATTTAATGTATCAATAACAGGATGGTAATCTTTAGTTGCAATTTTCTGCGTATTTAAAGTAAGTGGGTCATAAAATTTTGAAGAAACATAATATTTATTAATTTCTTCATAGCCACAAAAAGTTCTAATCTCTTCTGAATTTGCTATTTTTACGCCAGTGTAAGGATCAATTTTAAAATATCTACAGCTATCAGGATAAATAATTAAACATTCTATAAAATCTGGTGGCAAATTTTTTGATGGCTGACAAGCAGCAGCTGCTGCAAAACGACTGCTAATTGAGGATTTTGAGTATTGATCACTTATTATTTTACTATTGGTCAAATCTTTAATAACCGGCGCTTTAGTTGTCGAAAACCAGCCTAAGCTATCTAAAATAAATGATAATTCAATTATTGGAGAATAGTAACCGTTACCTTTTATGCTTTGACCCTGGCTAACTTGATTTGAAGTATAAAAATTATTTGCGATATTAAATTTATCTTTAGTACTTGCTCCACAACTAGTTAAAATTTCTTTTGATCCTGTTTTAATATCTCCTGTTAATTTATCCAATAAAAACTTATGACATTCATCTTTAAATATGACTAAACATTCCCTAAAACCAATATTATTGACTCGGTCTTCATCTTTACAAGCTGCAGCCAATGCAAAATCAAGATTAACTGTTTTATACAAACTATCTATGATTGGCGTTGTAATTCCTACTGCACTAATTATAGGACGCTGATTTTGTAATGAAAAAACTAATTGAATATCAGAAGCTTGAAAATCATTCAAAATAATTTTTTGCGTTTCATCTTTTTGAGCATCTAAAAACTTCTTAGCCTCAACATAACGAGAGGTAATCAAATAACCACAATCTTCTCTTACTTCTCGACTATTTGGAACTTCAACAGAAGTCATATTATCTATTTTAAAATAATCACATTTATCACGATATACAATTAAACATTCGCGATTATTTGGATCATTAGCATCCACATCTTTACAAACAGCAGCAACTGGGTTAAATGTTTCGGTATTTTTTCTATATATTGTATTTTGATCGACTATTTTATCAGTACGATTTTCTGAAGAAACAATAATCCTATCAGCACCAGAAAATTGCTGTTTTTCAAATGTTAAATTAGCTCTTGGCTTTTTAAACCATTCAATTTTTAAAGTTTTATCCTTATGAAGTTCTAAATCTTTTATAAAATCATTCGCATAAGAAAATTGTTTTTGTGTTTTATAACCACATTCTTTAATTTTTCTTAATGAAGCTTTTTTTATTTCACCACTTTCATTATTAAGTTCAAATAAATGGCAACCATTCTCAAAAACTAAAATACATTCTCGATAATCAGGATTATCCTTGGTTATTTTTTTGCATCCTGCAGCAATAGCTGTAGAATTATCATTTGGTGGATCAAAACCAACTTGTTTATCAATAAAAATTACTTTTTTTGGATCATCTGAACTTATAAGATCTGGAAATATGCTGGCCTGAGCCATTGGAGTATTGGTTGAATGATCAATCCAAAATTTGAGTTCAGAACCATAATTAAAATAATATTTATTTCTATCAAATACACTCACCGAAGAACTAAAAACAGGAGAGTTTGTTTTTTTCCAATCAATAGCTATTAAATAATGATAGGTAAATAGCGCATCTTTATCTGGTACTAAATATTGTAAATCCGGTTGAAGAAAAAATAGATCATACCATAATGAACGCTCTAGTTTTTTATTTGAAACATAACCACAATCATTATCTCTTTTTCGTGACACAACTTCAGCGGAACTATTTATTTCTATATATTCACAAGAATTCTCACCGATTGCTAAACACCATGTAGAAGCCGGATAGTATTTATTATCTCTAAAATATAAATTTCTACTATCAATATTTGGCGCAGGAATCGATGAAGTTCCTGGAAATAATTTGTGATTTTGACATGCTATACCAGCTACATTAGAAATAGTTATTGGTACATTAATATCCTGGCGACCAACATTTGTAATTTTAAGATTTAAATAACCATCTTTATCTCTTGGAAATACAAAACTATGATCATTATTTCCATATATGCTATCTACTACTGTTCCGCGCATATTAGGAGCTGCTGATAAAAAATAATCTTTATAAGATTTTTCTAACTGAATATAATTTGAAGGTGCTGTTGATGTATATCCATTAGGAGCACTAAAATCTACTGTAATATTACCTTTAGAGAATTTTGTGCAACTATTGCTAATTTTAGTATTTTTATAATCATAACTAGTTGCATCAAATTGCAAAACATGGCAACTATTATCATTAATAACCTCACAATCTATTACATTTGCAGAATTACTCCTTTTACAAATAATACTATATGGTCTATCAATTCCATACTGGTTAAATAAGTAATCTCTTTCTTTTGTTTCTATAAAAGGTTTTACAATAAACTTACCGCCGGCAGAAAGAGTAAGGACTGGTGAAGCATGTATTGAAAACCACGGAACTCTTTCTACTTTTACTTCTAATTGCTCCGAAGGCTTATCGTAAAATGGGGAATTGATAAATTTTCTTTCAGATTTTTTTTGAGCAGCTAATTCATTAGCTGAAATATTATATAACTCCGTTGTTAAATAACCACACTTTTCATCTGTTATTTGCGATTCATAAATATCCTTAAAATTTTTACCCTGTGGATCAAATTCTTTATTTAAAAAAGTAGTTCTAATACAATGATCAGCTAAAACCTCTACACATTCCACTTTATTGTCTAAATTTACATCTTTACAATAAAATGCTGGTATAAAATTAAGAACTTGAGTAATTTGCCTATCCGTAAAATGATAAGCTATATCATTTATAGTTACCGTATTCTTTGTAATATCATCCTGACCATTATATGGTTTGTTTAATTTTAAATTAAATTTATATGGTATCGATGGAAAAAAATTATCAATAAAAGCCTTTTCACCATCCTCTCTTAGCTCTTCAAGAACTTTATCTAAATTATTTTTAATAGAGTAACCACAGCTAACATCTTTTGTTTTACTCAGCTCAATCCCACTAAAATTACCTAAATTTATACGCAAACAATACTCAGGATAAAAATATACACACTCTCTACTGTTATTAGATGAGTCTACTTTATTTTTACAAATAACTGCGGATGGAGAGTCTGAAGAGTCTTTATTTAAAATATTTCTTATATCTAATATATCAGCAGATAATTTACCATTATTATTTTTTTTAACGTCAAATTTAAGAGCAATATTTTTTATAAAATTTTCATTACTATATTGAACGCCTTTTTTAGAAAATTTATCACGAATAGAATTACGACCTTCTTTACTACTATAATTACAACTATTATCTGCCTCTTCAGCAACAGTTTCAGAACTATAATTATTTAAAGTAACTTTAATACATTTATCAGAATAAATTAAAAAACATTGCCTATTGTTTCCTGGAAAAATTTCATCAAGACAATTTACAGCATCCGGCGTTTGATTTGAAGGATATGTAAAAGACGTCGTTTTATTATTTGAATTATCTATTATTTGTAAATTCGAACCTGTAAATTTAAAATTAATTTTTAAATAATCTTCTAGGTATGGTCTATGAGCTTTTCTTCCATCTTGAATATAATTTTCTTTTAATTTTCCGCGCCCTGATTGCGATGCATTACAGCTAGTATCTTCTGTTTTCGCAGCAGTATTTTCTACCCCTGTATCATTATCAAAATATAATTTTATACATTTATTATCATAGGCAATAAAACACTCACGTAAATTATTTGGGAAAATCTGATCTTTACAGTTTACAGCGTATTGATCGCCAGTCATATCTATAATATTTCTATGACCAATCATATCAATAACTGGCGTATCATTTCCTAATCTTACATCAAATCTAATTGCGCCAATTTCACTAAATTCTTTTTTATGAGCTTTTTCACCTTTTTTAAAATATTCTCTCTCAGCTATTATTTTTTTTGCTGGAGTATCAAAACCACAGGTATTATCATCAGTTCTTGATATTTCCCTACCATTAAAATTATTAAATAATATTTTTATACATTTACTTCTTTTTATTACAACACATTCTCTATTATTATCTTGATCGATATCATTTTTACAATTAGCCGCTAAAATATCTGCTTGATCATTCAAATTAATTATTGGACCCTTTTCAATTTTTACAGTCAACTCTTCTGCATAACAGCTTGCAAAAAAAATTAGAAGCAATAATTTTAATATTGATTTCATATTACATTCCTCATGGTGTAATGCTGACTATAAAGTCAATTGATACTGCATTTAAAAATTTATCGTTATATGCTCTTTTACCTGGCTCAGCAAATTCTTGCTTTATTTGTACAAGTTTTTGCGTTGTACCGTAACCACAGTTTCTATCAACTGAACGAGCAGTTTCTCTACCTGAAAAATTATCAATACTTACACGAAGACAAGAATCTTCGCTTATGAAAACACATTGTCGATTATTGCTTGAATCAGCATTATCTTTACAAATGATTGCATCAGCCTGACGACCTGGATCATTATTAATTTCTTCATCACCAACAATACTAGCTGATAAATTTCCATTATTATTAACAGCCTCAAATTCAATAAATATTACATTTTTATAATCTTGCTTGAAGGTTTTTACTCCAGGCTGATGATATTTTGCACGAGCAATTCTTCTTTTAATTAAAGTATCAGAGCCACAATTTGCATCAGTCACTGTAGATAAAACCTTGCTTCCATCTCCAGCAACAAATACATTTTCACATCTATCAGCATAAAATAGTACGCAAGATCTATTATCTAAAGCATCTACTTTATCTAAACAATTTATTGCTTTTGGTTGCTCGTTAGCGGATGTTGGATCAAATACGGTTAAATTATGTGTATTTTCTCTAGCACGTAAATTACTATTTGTATCAAAGTCAACATTAAATAATAAATTTGCACCAGATTTTTGTTTTGCACTAGCCGCAGCATTTGGAGCAATAGATATATCACCTGTTATTTTATTGACGAGTTTATTTTCAACTTGATACGTGCCTGATTTATTATAATCAATGGCTTTTTTCTCAGCTTGATCTTTGTAAACATACACGTAAAGTGTTGGAGTATTATTTACTAATTTCCAATACCAGAAATTTAAATTATTATCCATATGAATTTTTTTATAAACATCCTTATTACCAACATATGATGACTGGTCGATCCAAGAATAATTTAATCGACTAAATTCTGGTAAACTTGGCATTACCTCAATCATCATTTCAATCGCAGATTTACCATCTTTTACAACATTTACTCTAGATCCATCTACCCTTACATCCTTAAGATCGGAAACATAACCAAATAATTCATCGTTATCTACTACTGCAGCAAACCACCTATCATGATCAAATACTGTTTCCGGATGAACAATACCATTTGAGGCTGAAGCATTCAGTGCTTGCACTCCATATTTAAATGCATAATATTTATTCACATTATCTAGACTAAAACGCGGATCTCTAATAACTTGGCTAAATGGTAATGAACTAATTGTTTGGCATTTATCAGATAAAAATGCATCAATTACAGCCACAAGCCCTGTTGGATCAACTGCCGAAGCAACTCCCAACCAAAAATATGGATCTTCATATATTTCACGCGCCTGAGCTTCTGCTGATTTTTTTGAAACTGCCGTTGCTATAGTGTCAATAATAACTCCAGCATATTTTGAGGCATCATCACGATTAAAGCCTTGTCGCTCTACTTCATCAATAACCTTATTTAAAATACTATTGACCCTATCACTTTCTTGAATCGCTTTGGAAGTTTCAAATATAGAATTTGATAACTCCATTTTTAAGCGCCATTCCACTTCTTCTTTATCAGTTAAATTTCCACTAATAGTATCTAAATCTAGATCTATATTTGAAAGATCCCCTGACTGATAAAATTTTTCGTAAGAATCTATTATTTTTCTACAATTAGCATCACTAATCTGTATACCAGCATTTGGATCTTCTAAACGAGCTTTATTATTAATCTCCTTACAAATTAATTTTTCCATTGGGCTAACATTAACATCTTGCGAAACAGTACCTGTTGGCAAACCAAATGTTTGTTGAAAATTAGTAGATTGTACTAATTTTTGCACCTCTATTAGTGGATTTAATACATTAGGAATATTAGAGTTGACTATTACCGCAGCAAATTGGCATTTATCATTAGCTGCTCCATTGTTACACTCCATTGCTTCTTCAAGAGTAAATCCAACATCAGTATAATCTGTCAAGATAATATCATTAGATTTAGTATCTTTTGTAAAATCAATATAACTAAAAGGTGTATCAGATTTTATAAATAATCCTGCTACACGACACATACCATTTTGTCGTAGTATCTCTAGATTGTCACAATTCTGTTTATTGATAGCAGGGAAATTTTCCAGTCTAAATGAGTTAGCTGCAGCAGATGCCCAACCTTGCTTACTTAAATTAACTAAATTAGTAAAATCGTTTTCGTTATTTTTAGTATTAACCTGATTTATTCTCTTCAATTCATTAATAATTGAAGCATATTTTTTACAGTGCATACTTACTGCTGATGCTGTTGTTGCTTTTGCTACTTCATCTTGACAAGAAGCATACTTACGCATATCAACACCCATACTAGCTAAATTAGCCAATACTGGTAGCGCTGTTGTAAAACTAAAAGTATTTTTAACTCCAGCAAGACCAGTTGGAGCAATGCCATTAAACAATTCTTTACCTGAATAACCAGCAACACCTGATGCCGCAGTAAGTCCAACATTAGCAACAATTGCTGTAGCAGCACTGGCTGCTGTACAAACATACGCTAAATCTTTATTTTGTGCCAAATGTGGCTTCATACCTTCTTGGCATCCAACTCTAACACCAACAGCAAAAGAGCGCGCTACTGCAGATTTGGCTAAATTAACAGCAACTTGCTTAGCAAATGATTTTGAAGTATGAGTAGCAATAGTTGTACTATAAGTACCTAGTTTTTGCCCCACCTTTTGCAAAATTCTACTGCTTGAACGTAATAAACTACCTGAAATTCTTTGTCCAGCTCTTGCAACCCTTGTGGAAATTCTACCGACCTTCGCAGTATTTGCTGCAACTTTCATACCAGCATTTGCTGCTTTCATTGCTGGTGCTGCTGTACCAGCACTTAATGCTGTAACTAAAATAGTTACAACCGCCATAACTGGGGCAATTACTTGATTAGCAATAACACTACCACATGTACCACTGGAAATAGCGCATGCAGAAGCACAACTTGATGGGAAAAAAGAATTTGAACATTCTTGCCAACAAAAACCAGCAGTTCGATCATAACCAGGGTTACATGGCGTATAACACAATGCTCCATCACGTTCACGATGTGGTGGACATTGTAATGGAGTACCAAGAGCACCAGCTCCATTGCTACTTTTTGGACACAATGGCTTAGATCCAGCAGCCATTCTTGGCTCATTCTGACAATTCATCGCTGGCTGATTATTACAAAGTAGCCCATGACTTGTCCAACCGCTAGGACACCCTGCGTAGCAATCCCCAACTCCATTAATACTCATATTACTGGGGCATCGATCATAACACAACAAAGAGCCACCAGAGCCCAAAACTCGATCATTTTTACACTTCAAATAACGTCTAGCTAAGCAAATAGTTCCTAATGTCACTATTTTTTTCCACCTTGACGCAGTGCACTTAGCGGTATAAGGCCTTCTACCTATGATTGATTTTTTAGGGCAAGATGGCATTACCCCACTTTTAAAAAATTGAGTATCACAAGAGGTACTAAAACCACAAAATAATAAGGTATCAGTAGAATTAGAGGGACAATTTGCATAACAAATACCTGTAATATCTCCAGGCAATCTTCTATATCCTTCAGGGCAAAAAGGAAAACATAATGCGCCAACTTTTTCTTTATTACTTGGGCAGTCTGATAATGGCCGAGGATCATCTTTATAGTAATTACTTTTCCAGCACCAACCTCTGCCAGTATCAGCAATTCCACCAGTTAACACTTCACTTATTCGTTTAGCATCCTGATTACCGGAGCTAATTATTTTTGAAAGAGGACTATTAAGAGCAAAGCTCGTAGCCGTAATTGATACTAAATATGTAAATAATACGAAACTTGCTGTAATCTTTCTAAATGTCATCCTTGATCCTCTTTACTTAGCCTTCTGTAGCACCTAAATTCAACATAATTTCATCAGGAGGTATTTCTTGATGCGGAGCATAATTTCTTGCAGGCTCTCTTTTTAAGTTATTTTCTGAATCAAAGAAATTAAAATTTTTCATTTTTACAAATCCAAGAGTCAGCTTATTAGTTATAGACCATAAACTTCCATCAAAATATAAGCAAAATAAATCACCTGAAACTCCAGTAAGTTCAATCAATTTTCCATAAATTTTAATACCGTAACGCTCATCTAAACATTGTTGATCATTATTTCTTAAAGATTTAACCTCATAAGTTCCTGAATTTAGAAACATATTACTAGTCGATGAGAACAAAATATTTTTATTTAATAAAGATTCATGATAAGGACAAACACTAAATTGCTTAGTATTTATCTGATAACAATTAAAATCTTGTGAATTATTCTCTTTAGCATAGGGATTAAAAACTGGGCATGGAATATCTTGATAGCAATAAAAATCTTTATATAGTTTTTGTGAACTTGGGCATTGTTTGTAGCAAATACTATAATCATCTGCAGTTATAACGTTATAAATATCTCCCTGTATTTCTTGCTCTGCCTTTATTCGGCTAAAATCAGCTTTACAGTTTTCAAAGCAATATTTTTTATATACATCATCATCTACTTCAATTATTGAATAATCTACAGCATTAGAAGGACATGCTTCTTTAATATCTTTAATATATGGTGTTGCTTGACTAGATATTTGTTTAATTTCATTTTCTAACCTAGTTCTTTCATTTTGTAAATCAGTGCTTTGTTGCCCTGATGCAGTTGTTAACTGATCTTCTATCTCATCAATTCTCTCAACTTTTGGGATAGTTTGATCTTGGACTTGAGAGATCAAAGTATTAACCGATTCTTTTTCACGAGAAAATAATTTTACATAAATATTTTCTTCAGGAATCAACATATAATCTTCTTTTGCTGGTGGCGGCGGAGTCTCTTCATTACAATTAACAGGCATTGCACCAAAAGAGCTATCAGGATAATTATTTTTATTGATTAAATTATTAGATTCTCGATCGCATGTAAGTGCAATTAATGCCATATCTTGACAATATGATTTACCAAGATCGATAACATCCTGCTGAGTCAAACTATAATTACTATTCTCAGGAGAATAAGTTATAACTCCTTTATAGGCTGCAGCTTCAAACTTATAAAAATTCTTATAATATTTAACATTATCAGTACATACTGCTGCACATTCATAGGTTATTGGCCCCAAATCTTGTGGATTAGTATTTGCAAATGAAATATTAAATATGCCTGCTACTAAAAATATAAAAAATTTCTTCATTAATTTAACCTTTTAATATTTTGAGGATAGACTAAATCACTACTTTTAATAAAATTATTAATGTAACTTTGATTTAAAGTATTTGGATTTCCTAATGTTGATTCAAAAACATTTCCATTATTTATATTGTATTTATTTAATTGATAACGATTGACCGTAATTAATACGCACTCTCTTGATGTCCCTTGCTTTGGCTTACAAGCTATTCTTTCTATATCTCCAGGATATAATTTATAACCTTTGTTTATAGTATAAATACCTTGCTCTGGCGCTAAATTTATCAAACGACTTAACTTTCCAGAATTTTTTTTGTAACAAACAGGAGTGACAGATTGGACTCCAACATCAGGATTAGCCGCTATGTCTCCAAAAGCACTTAAAAATGTTCCAGTCTCTTTTTCAAATTGATTTCTTGATTGAAAAAATCCCAGTTCAATTTTTTCATTTTCAATTTGTTTAATATTACTGGAACCAAAATCGTCACATATATTTAATACTTTATATTTGTCAGCAATTTGAATTATTGCCTGATTTGAAGATTGTCCAACTACAGGTTCTTTTTTATTGTGCTTTTTTAAAAAATTTACATGCTCAAAACGCTTAACCCTTTGTATGCAACGCGCTTCTTTCGCCTTTTGCATTAAGCTAGCATACTTTTTTAAATCATTTTTCTTAGAATCAAGATAGTTATGTATCTCAAGACATTTTTGTTGGCAAGATGATTTACTTTTATCGCAATACTCTGCCGCAAAAATGTTACAAAAACATATGCTTAAGAAAAAAATAGCGTATTTTTTTAAATTCATGCATCCTTGCAATTAAATTGAATATAATAAAAACTATAGCATAAATATTATTTTACTAGATCAAAATCAATTTGCTTCTCATCAAGATCAACTCGCATAACTTTTACCGTTACTTTATCGCCGATACTATATATTTTTCCACTACGCTCGCCAATTAGTCTGAATCTAACTTCGTCATATTCAAAATATTCTTGCTTGCCAAGTGTTGTAATATGCACAAGGCCTTCAACATAAAAGTCTTTAAGTGTTATAAAAATACCAAAATTAGTAACCCCGGTAATACTTCCTGGATATACATTACCTAATTTATCGTACATATATTTGCACTTTAACCAAGCCGTAACATCGCGCGTTGCATCATCAGCCCTACGCTCAGTCATCGAACATTGTTCGCCAAGTTGATGCGCTCTTTTTAGCTGCTCTTCATGAATGATTTCTTCTCTTTTATTTAAATGATGAGTTCCTAAAAAATTATGAATTTGACGATGCAAAAATAAATCGGGATAACGTCTAATTGGAGAAGTAAAATGCGTATAAGCATCATATGCTAAACCAAAATGTCCTTTGTTTTCCGCCTCATATCCTGCTTGCGCCATGGAGCGTAAAACTATAGTTTCAATAATTTGTTTATCCGGACGATCTTGAATTTTCTCTAAAACCTTATTCAAATCTTGCGGTAAAATTTCGTCTTTATTTCTCAATGCTAATCCGTGCATAGCTAAAAATTTGCGTAAATTTGCAGCTTTTTCTTTTGGCGGCTCTTCATGATTACGAAATAAAACTTTTATTTTATTTTTAGTCACAAAATTTGCTGCTGCAACATTGGCAACCAGCATGCATTCTTCAATAATTCTGTGAGCGTTATTACGTACAACTGGCTTAATTTCCGCAATTTCTTTGTTTTTATCAAAAATAATTTGAGTTTCAACTGTATCAAAATCAATAGCTCCACGAGTTACACGTGCTTTATGCAAAATATTAAATAATTTATTAAGATTATCTAAATTTTCTAAAACATAATCATATTGCTTTTTTAACTTACGATCATTGTCATATAAAATTTTAGCAACATTGTTATAAGTCATACGTGCTTTTGAGTTCATAACAGCTGCATAAAACTTAAACTCTGTGGTAATTCCTTCGTTACTAATTAATGCATCACACACTAAACACAAGCGATCAACACCAGGATTAAGCGAACAAAGACCATTAGATAATTTTTCTGGCAACATTGGCACAACTGTTCCTGGAAAATATACCGAATTACCGCGCTCTTGCGCCTCACGATCTAATGCACTACCTTCTTTTACATAAGTAGCAACATCAGCAATTGCAACTATTAATCGAAAACCTTCGTCGCCTTTATCTTCACAATATACTGCATCATCAAAATCTTTTGCAGTTTCACCATCGATAGTTACCAACGGCAAATCACGTAAATCTGTTCTATTTTTAAGATCTTCTTGTTGTACCGAATCAGGAATCTTATATGATTCTTCTTTAACATCCTTAGGCCATTTATATGGAATATTATAATCGCGATATGCAATTTCAACTGCTAACCTGTAATCAATTTCTGTACCTAAGTTTTTGACCACTTTACCAACAGCTGGATTATCAAGAGTTGGATAATCTAAAAGCTTTACGCTAACAATGCCATCAGCAATAAGAGTTATATTTTTATTTTGAATTAAAATTTCACGATTAACTCGGGTATTAATTGGGTAAGCAAAAATAACACCTTCGCGCTCTTTTAATTTACAAACTATTTCTTTAGTATTTTTTTCAGATACTTCTTGAATTACAGCTTCAGGCTCACCACGTAAAAGTGCTCCACTTTTACGGAACAGAATTTTATCGCCCGGGAAAATCATGCGCCATTGGCGTGGTTTAATAAAATATTTATTACCACTTACAGTTTCACGCACATAACAACTGCCATCACGCGTAGCACCAACATAACCTGACATAAGTGGAACTTTATCAGGCAATGCATATCTATTTTTATTCATAGAAATTACTTGGCCATCGCGCTCCATTGCTTTTAAGCGAAATTTTAGCGCTTTTTTCTGTGTTTTATCGGTGATGTCTAATTTATTTAATAAACTTTTGAGAGTTACTACGCTACCAGATTCTTTTAAAACTTTAATAATATATTCGCGACTTGCGATGGGATTCTCGTACTTTTCTGATTCTCGATCGAAAAAAGGATCTTTACTCATGTTTTTTCCATACTTTAAAATATAATTGTAGCTAAAAATGACTTTATTGACAAATCTTCTTTAGGTTACTATATTACCCTTGAATTATATTATTTGGAACACTTACAATGTTTGATGAATCACTTGTTCACTTATCTCGATTACAATTCGCAATCACAGCACTTTATCACTTTTTATTTGTTCCATTAACATTAGGTCTTTCTGTCATGATAGCCATTATGGAAACAGTGTTTGTAATGACTGGTCGTAAAATTTGGCGTGATATGACCAAATTTTGGGGCATTCTGTTTGGTATAAACTTTGCTATGGGTGTTGCAACAGGAATTACCATGGAGTTTCAATTTGGCACAAATTGGGCTTATTATTCACAATTTGTTGGTGACATTTTTGGCGCCCCACTTGCTATTGAAGGACTAATGGCCTTCTTTTTAGAAGCAACTTTTGTCGGAATATTTTTCTTTGGCTGGAATAAGATGTCGCCTGTAAAACACTTATTCTCAACTTTTTTACTTGCACTTGGAACTAACTTATCTGCGTTGTGGATTTTAGTTGCTAATGGCTGGATGCAAGCACCAACAGGATCACACTTTAATTTTCAAAGCATGCGTATGGAAGTGGACAGTTTTTATGATGTTTTATTCAATACTGTCGCCCAAGCTAAATTTGTTCATACAGTCAGTGCCGGATATGTAACTGGCGCAATGTTTGTTTTAGGCATTAGTAGTTATTACTTATTACGTGGAAAATATACTGATTTTGCCAAAAGATCATTTGTAGTTGCCGCGTCTTTTGGTTTAGCGTCAGCGCTATCAGTTGTAGTATTAGGTGATGAAAGTGGTTATCTAGATACTGATCAACAAAAAATGAAAATCGCTGCCATGGAAGGAATGTGGGAAACTGAAAAACCACCAGCATCTTTTAATTTAATAGGATGGCCAGATCGCGAAACAAAAACTACTGAATATACCGTTAAAATTCCATATATGTTGGGAATTATCGCAACTCGCTCTTTAGATACACCTGTTTATGGAATAAATGATTTAGTAGAAAGAAATCGCCAACATATTAGAGATGGTCTTAAAGCTTACGATGCTCTTAGCATTTTAAAAGTTGATCCGAAAAATAAACAAGCTTTAGCAAATCTACAAAAAAATGATCAATATTTAGGCTATGCTCTACTACTAAAACGCTATGTTGAAAACCCACTACGTGCTAGTGATGCAGACATTGAACGCGCTGCACAAGATACCGTTCCTTATCATTTAGGATGGTTATTTTGGTCATTTAGAATAATGGTAGGACTTGGATTATTCTTTATCGGATTATTTGGCGTTGCATTTATTCAAGCATCACGACACAAATTTGATAATAAATTATTACTTCGAATAGCATTATTTAGCATCCCATTACCATGGGTTGCAGCTGAACTTGGATGGGTAGTAGCTGAATATGGCAGACAACCATGGGTGGTAGAAGGAATTCTTCCAACATTCTTAGGAACATCTGACTTAAGTAGCGCCAAAGTATGGACGACTTTAATTGGTTTTATAATTTTCTACTCAATATTATTTGTAGTTGAAATGTATTTAATGCTTAAAACTATTAAGGCTGGTCCAGATGCATATTTAAAATTATCTTCACCGTTTGAAATTACTAATTTACCTACACAAGGAGATCTAAAATAATGCCTAATATCGAAATTTTACGTGTAACTTGGTGGTTTTTATTAGGAGTATTATTAATTGGTTTTGCAATTTTTGACGGTTTTGACTTAGGAATTGCAGCAATTTATAAATTTGTTGCTAGAACTGATAAAGAGAAACGCCTAATATTAAATACTCTTGGGCCAGTGTGGGAAGGCAATCAAGTGTGGTTTATTCTAGGTGGTGGCGCAATATTTGCTGCATGGCCGCTATTATATGCCATATCTTTTTCAAGCTTATATCTTGCAATGTTTATTGTTTTATTAGCGTTCATTTTACGGCCAGTGAGCTTTAAGTATCGCAGTAAAGTTGAAACTAATAGATGGCGTAGCACCTGGGACATATTATTTTCATTAAGCGGCTTTATTCCTGCACTATTATTCGGCGTTGCGATTGGCAATGTTATGCAAGGATTACCATTTAATTTAGATAACGAATTGCATTCCAAATATACTGGAACATTTTTGCAGCTGCTTAACCCATTTGCTTTATTATGCGGCTTATTGAGCTTAACCATGTTTATTATGCAAGGAACTCAATTTTTATCACTTAAAACAGAAGGCGATATATTAAAACGCAGCGACAATATTTCTCGTATCAGCGCTATTTTGGTAATACTGTTATTTTCTATCGGTGGATTTTTTGTCAAAACATACATAGATGGCTACATAATTACTACTTCTGTTGACCATATGGGACCATCTAATCCGTTATTTAAAGAAGTAACTACAGTTCCGGGCGCGTGGATGCATAATTTTTTACTTTATCCACTTTTATGGATTGCCCCTATTTCAGGATTTTTAGGTGCATTATTAATTTTTATTTTATCCGGCACTAACTTATATAAAACTAGATTTTTATTAAGCAGTATTAGTTTGTTTGGAATAATTAGTACTTTTGGCTTGGCAATGTTTCCGTTTTTATTACCATCATCAACACAATACAACTCAAGCTTAACGGTTTGGGATGCTTCATCAAGTCAATCAACGTTATTTACTATGCTAATCGCAACAGTAATTTTCATGCCAATAATATTAAGCTATACATCATGGGTTTATTACATACTACGCGGCAAAGTAACTGAAGATGATCTTAATAAAGAAAATAATGTTAATTCTTATTAATTATAAATTTTAGAGGAATATATTATGTGGTATTTTTCATGGATTTTAGGCGTTAGTCTTGCTACAGCTTTTTCAATTTTAAACGCTATGTGGTATGAATTGAAAGAAGAGCAGATGAGGGATTAAAGCCCTCTGCTAAAAGATCAAAACCGCTCTGTTGGCGCAGCAATCCAGAAAACCCCTCTGTCGGCGTTGCCAGTCATCGCTGCGCTACTGGCGTTTCCCGCGCAAAACCGTCATTCCCGCGCAAAACCGTCATTCCCGCGCAAAACCGTCATTCCCGCGCAGGCGGGAATCCAGAAAACCCCTCTGTCGGCGTTGCCGACATCTCCCCTTTACAAAAGGGGAGTTAACGCGCGCCCTTATTAAAGGGGGCTGCCCAGCTAAGCTGGGCGGGGGTTTTGTCCTTTATCAGTTTCAGCGCGACCTTCTTCACCCGGAACAGCACCTCTAACAACACCAGGCAAAGAACTTGCCAAAGATGGCTGTTCAGAATCCGGAGTAATAGGCTTCTTAGGTGAAGAAGAACTCTTCGGATGAATCAAAGATGCCAGTCCTCCAAAAAGTAATCCAGCACCACCAACTATCGCACTAATAAAACTAAATTTTGCAGCAAGACCAACAACTCCCATCATTAATGGCAATGCAATACCATTCGTGGTCAATACAATAGTTGCTAAAGCAATAGCTATTGCCGCTGCAGATAATAGACATAAAGCAATATAAAGCACCGTTCTTGCCGTTATTTTTTTATCAGGTCTATTTCTAGTAATAACTGGCAATTCGAAGACATCATCTGCAGGACCTGATTCATCGTCAGAAGAAGAATCAAGAACTTCTACTATTGCCGGAGTAGATTCATATTGCATAATAAAAAATAATAAATTCAAATTAAATTCTAACCCTGCAGGAGCAGATAACTCTGATATTTTTCTTCTTCTTTTTGGCATAACATGTGGAGTTTTTATTCCAGCATGATATTTTCCAAGAGCATTTAATACATCTAAACCTGGCACTAAAGATTTAACTAAAGAAATAGCTTTCAGAGGGACAACTACTGAATTTTCAGAAGCAGGACCTGCTTCATCATTAGAAGATTCTAAAGTCCCAGCTGGCGCAGCAGGATAACGCCATTTCTTCTCTTCTTCGTCTACTTCTGAGTCGTGTCGACTACTTATAAGGCTATTTGTAATAATCACTGGCATTTCATCTCTATAATATTTTGGTACTGCATTAACCTCAACACTAGGTATTCCAAAATCAGCTTCTTCTGATGATGATAATACTGGAGATTCAGAAGCCGCAGGAGCAGATAACGAAGACTTTAAAGTCCCAGCTGGCGCAGCAGGATAAACTATTTTCTCCTGACCCAGCTTTACTAACTCTGCAAATGTCGGAAAAATATTTAATATAGATATTTCATCACTTACTTCAATTGTAATAATATTTGTTTTACGCAAAAACTCTATAAATAATAATTTAAAAAGAGCAAGTGACTCTGGATTATTTATATTATCAATCGCTTTTAATAAACGATCTAACATAAACTTATTAAAATCAATTTTACTCTCACTCTTAAAAAAAGTTCTAGAAACTGCCCCTTTTAATAAAAAGGTTGCTGGTATATGTGGATATGTTTTGTCCCATTCAGCATTAATTTCAGCAATTTTTTCGTCAGTTAAAATAAAATTTAACTTATGAAAACTAGTTTGCATTTTGCTTAACTGTACTGAATCTAATTCTAAAACCATTAAGTAAATTATTTGCGCTTCAACCCTCGTAAGAGAGTTTTGTGACGCGGCAGCAAAATAAGCATGAAAAAAAGCATATAGAGTACATTTTTGATCATAAGAATTATAGCTATGATACAGTGCTGCGTAACTATTTCTTTCTTCAGGGTGTTGTTGCTGCGCTGGGAAACGACCTTGCACTTCAAAATAATTTACACGTCCATTTATTTTACTTTTATCAGATATTTTACATTCAGTTGAGAAATAATTTTTAAATTCTTCTATTAATCCAGGATAAACTTGACTATCACGCTCTGCTTTAATTCTTCCACATCCACCCGAATCGTGTATTGTGAAATTTACACTTTCAATTTCTCCTGAAGAATTTTTTCGCAAATCTACTTCGCATAGAACACAATGGGATGCTCCAAATAACAACCGCATTTTCCCACTAAAGCCAAGAATAAAAAATATTTTATTTCCTATATTTAAAAAATCAACTTCTGGAAAGGGTAATGTAGCTTGCGGTTCAAATTTCCCACTAGTTATATTAAAAGTCGGCAAAAATGTAAATATTTTGTGTGGTAAATGCTGCATAGAACTTACTATATGTTGATAATTCAATACATGAAGCCCTTGAACTGTAAAATCAGTAACTAGATCAGCAGAAGAGCCCTCCTCGTCACTATCAATACCTTCTAAATCTTCAAATTCATCACTACTTATTTCTTTTTCTACCGGTTTCTGAGCAAAATTTGCTAATACTGCAGAAGCAGCTGGAGAAACTGGAGAAACTGGAGAAACTGGAGAAACTGGAGAAACTGGAGAAACTGGAGAAACTGGAACAGAACTATGTGAAAATTCATTTATTTTTGGCATAAGGGTTACCTTTTATTTTTTAAAAAAATATCTAATGCCGCTCCTTCAGCCCAGTTATAATTTTTGTTACTGATTATTAAATTATTATTGTTATTATCTGGAATATTGTAAAAATCAGTTAATAATACATATTCATAAACACCATCAAAACACGCTGATTTAATATATTTTTCAGATAAATCACCACGGTTTTTGCTAAATTTATCATATGGTTGATGACATTGAGTATTTATATTATTAAAGAAATCTGTAAGATTATTTGCGTCAAAAAAAGAAAAAGTATAATAGAAACCAGAAAATCCTAATATTTTTTTATTATTAATATTTACTGGCAAATTAAACTTGTAACTCTGTAAGTATTTTTTTACTAACACTTTACATGAAGAATAATTAAAACTACCAGCTGAGCAAGATAAAAAATTAGAATTACTTTCTGCTTTTATATGTTTTAAAGCTTCATCTTTTCCTGCGCCTAATAAACTTTTAGTATAAATATTATATTTTTTATTATTAATATTTAATTTAAAGTCAGCTAAAGCTGCATCTTCTTCTGGAACATCAAAAGCTATTTGTGTCGAAGCCCCACCCATATCTAATACAGCATATTGCTCAGAATTATTATTAATAAAATTATGCTCTAAATAATTTATGCTAAGCCAATCAAACAATGCTTCTTCATCACCTGAAATGGTTCTTATATTTTTAACTTTAAAATTATTATTTTTAAAGATATTATTTATTTTGTTATAAATTTCTTGCTGTTTATTATTAGGTAATAATCGCATACCAGCAGTGGCATAGAAATATACTGGAATATTAGAAATATTTTTTATGTTTTTAAGGCTGCCTATTAATGGCGAAAAATAATTCGTTATATCAGATGAATTGCCAGAAAAATTTGCGATCCCTGGGGTAATTTTTTGATTAGAAAATTTAACTTCTGAGATATTTATAATATTTTTAGTATTTGTGATATCAAATAAATACGCTCGTGTTCCTGAACTGCCAGCATCAAAGATTAAAATTTGCTTGCCATAAATATGCTGCGAACATACAAAAATAAGTAATGCCGCACCAAAAAGCAGTTTTAAAAGCCTGTTAAATTTAATACAATAACTCATTGATTTACAGCATAAAAAAAGTTAGTTGATTGTATCATGAAAAATAATAAAACTCAATATCAAGTACAACCCGCCAAATTAGGTCGTAGAATCGGGGCTTTAATTTATGACTCTTTGATTTTACTGGCAATATTATTGTTTGCTTCAGTGCCAATTGTATTTTTAGCGCCTAGTAATATCAATATTTCACATAGTTTTATATATCGTGGCTATTTATTGCTAATAACCATCATTTTTTACCATATTTGCTGGCATCAATCAGGGCAAACTCTTGGTATGCGATCATGGAAAATCAAACTGATAAATCTTGATGACAATAAGCCAATATCATTTATTCAAAGCACAATACGCGTTTTAACCGCTATTCCTGCATTTTTATTTTTTGGCTTGGGATATTTCATGCTGTATTTTAATAAACAACATGCCACACTTCATGATTTGGCATCAGGAACTTTATTAGTGAGAAGAGCGATAAAAAGCTAATAGCCCTATTGTAAAGCCCACTGTTGCCGGTAGCAATGCTGTAATCATTGGCGATAACGCAAATAAAGAAACTGTAGATTCAACCAGAGCATTAATTGCTATTACTGTACAACCTATTAATGCCGATATAAAAACTCGATTAAAAACTGCAGCGTTTCTATTAGTTGTAAAAACAAAAGGCATGGATAAAAATATCATAGCAATAGCTGTAAGCGGCCCAAAAATTCTTTTCCAAAATTGGGAAACATACTCCGATCCTAAACTTAAATCTTCTTCGTAATGATATTTATTTAATACAAATAAATCTTTAAATGGCAATCGCTCTAACTGTTTATTCATCGCTTTAATAAAATCTGGTGGCAGTAGCTCAGTCCATTCCTCACTTTTTAAATTAAATTTTTCTATATTGTTATTATTTTTAAATTCAATTTTTTTAATATCTTTCATGGTCCATTTATTATTTTTATATTCTGCAAATTTTGCATATGATATTTCGGAAATATTTCTCGTTGATTTTTTATCTCCAACTTTAAAACGATAAATATTATTAACTGTATTTTTTCCACTTAAAAAACCAATGTAATAAAAATTATCTTTCAAATGCAACCAAACTCCTGAGCGCGAGTATTGATAATCAATATTGTGTTTTTTGGTAGATTTTCTAAGCTCAGCCTTTCTCTCTAACTCTGGGCCAAAAGCTTCATCAAAGATATTTACAGTTAAAATTAATAAAAAAATAAATGATAAAATTCCCACAGTTAACTTGAAAGCTGAATAACCAGATAATCTAATAATAATCAATTCATTATTTTTTTGTAAAATCCCAAAGGCAAATAAAACCCCGAGCAAACAACAAAATGGAAATAAATAATAGAAATATGCTGTTAATACGCTAATGGCATAAATAAAAGCATCGAGAAAACTATATTTTCCAACACCAACGCTATCTAATTCACCAAAAAAAATAATAAATGTAACTAATGAAAATAATAAAAAAGTGCATGTCAAAATTGATAATAAAACTTGCCTAAACGTATAAAACCAGACTTTTTTCATGGCGCCAATCTTTTTCTAAATAAATAATAAAAATATGCAACTAGCAAAATAAATAAATTTACCGACTGCATAGTTAAGATAATAAGCATTTGATTATGAATTCCATAAGCATAATGCTTAGCTAAAACTAATAGTTGATAATAAAATGCAAATAACAGTAATGCTGGAAGAATAGAAATAAACTGACTTTCTCTTGGTCGTATATAACTCATAAGGATTGCAACTATTCCCAAAATAAAAGGCGCCATTGCAAAGGCTATGCGCCATTGCAATTCAACTTTATCTGGTGATTTTTTCGAACTATATAATGCATTAATATTTTTTGTAGATGATTTATAAGAGTAGCTATTTAGTGTTGCCCCATTATCACCAGCGGATAAATTAATATTATATTTCATAAAATTTGTAACAGAAAAATCATTATCTTTTTTTGGATCACCTTCATAGCGCATACCATTTTCTAATGACAAAATATCATCATTATCTGATAAATTTTGAGAATCTTGATAACCTCTATCACTAAAAGTTACGCTCAAATTGTCTCGATCACGTGTAACAAAAAATATTCCAGACATCTCTCCTTCATTATTCTGCTCAGAAATATACATAGTGCTATTTCCAATAGAATAAAATTGCCCTGGAGTTATAAGTGACAGATTCTTAGAAAACTGAATATCACCTCGCTTGGCATAATATTGCAATTTGGCGATTGGAGAGACCCAAAAAGTCATCACTAAAGATATTAGGCAAATAGAAAATATCGGTATAAATAAAAATTTTAATATTTTGTGATTTACTATGCCAGACATACGCATTATCACCATTTCACTATCTGAGTATAAACGTGATAAAACTAAAATTATTCCAAGAAAGGTACTAAGGGGTAATAAAACTGATAATAACTCTGGGATACTCAAAATAACTAGATCTTTTATAATAAAAAAATCCAAATGAATTCCCATATTTCTCGCCATGAACAACATAAATTGCACAATGATGCAAATTGACAAAAATAATATAGTTATAGAAAAAATTTCTTGTATAACTTGATGAACCAAGTAGCGTCGTAAAATCATAGTATATAATATAATAGATCTTCCAATAATTCGAAAACTCACAACAATAAAGGCGATATATGCAAGAAATTAATTTAGTTAATTCTAACAATATAAATCTTACTGATTTCACTGACTTTGAAAATCATATAGTAATTACTACAGATAGTAGTGAATTAGGTAAGGTAACATCTGCAATAAAAAATAATAAACATATTATAACTATTGGCTGCGGTGATCTTAAAAAATTTACCAAAGAAAAATACGCCAAAGTAATTAATATTTACAAAAATTATTTACAGCAGTTTAAAAATAATAAAATTTTAGTATTACTTGCCACAACAAATATTTCTGATGCCAATAGCCAATTTGCTCTTGAGTATTTAATTTTAAAAACCAATGATTTTTTATATACTTTTGATAAATTAAAAACTGAAAAAAATCCTAATTATTTTAATAATGTTACTTTTGTAAGCTCTGAAACTGATCATGTTGATACCAACCGAATCTTAATTTTAGCTAATTCAACTAATTACTTACGTGATCTTGGCAATATTCCAGCAAATATTTGTAATCCTGAATATTTAGCCAATGAAGCTGAGCAAATGTCTAAAACGCATAAAAAAGTAAAGACTACTGTTTATGATGAGAGCAAACTAAAAAAAATGGGGATGGAAACATTCTGCTCAGTTTCACAAGGCTCTGATAACGACGGAAAAATGGTTGTTATGACATATAACAATTCTGATTCTGAAACTAAACCAACTATTTTTGTCGGCAAAGGCATAACTTTTGATACCGGTGGGTATTCTTTAAAACCACGCGATGCAATGCTTGGCATGAAGTTTGATATGCTTGGAGCTGCAACAGTATTATCGTTGATGAAAGCAGCTGCCGAACTTGAACTACCAGTTAATATTGTTGGGATCATGATTTGTGCTGAAAACATGGTCAGCGGTCATGCTTCAAGAGTTAATGATATTGTTAAATCTTTATCTGGAATAACAGTTGAAATAACTAATACCGATGCTGAAGGTAGATTAGTTCTATCAGACGCGTTAACTTATGCACAACAAAATTTTGAGCCAAAAGAGATTATTGATTTGGCGACTTTGACTGGAGCTATTGTTGTCGCGTTGGGGCATGACGCAACTGGAGTTTTTTCTAATAACGATGACTTAGCTGAGAGAATATTAAAAGCAAGTAATAAAACTTTTGATCGTGCTTGGCGTTTACCAATTTGGGAAAGCTATGATGATCATTTAAAAAGTCTTTATGCAGATATTTTAAATGCTCATGGTAAACCAGAGTCTGGAAGTATTGTAGCAGCTAAATTTTTACAGCGTTTTATCAAAAATGATTTACCATGGTGCCATTTAGATATCGCTGGCAGTGCCTTTGATGACAAAGGAGCTACTGGTCGCCCTCTTACAATGTTGTTGGATTTTTTAAATAATTAAGTTAAATAATAAAAAAAAGGGCTGCTTTATGCCGCCCTTTTTAAATTTTTCTAAGCTACGTAATTCTTTTCTTGCACATTATGTTTTTGTACTTGCGCCATTCTTTTATGATTACTGTGATCCTTATTAGCATCACTAGCAACAACAGATCCAGCTGTACCTAATGTAACTACTATCCATGCCCATAAAATTGAAGCACCAGTTATTACTCCTACCCCCATAATGTCCTCCTTTTAAGTATTTAATTTATTACAATATTAAATATAGTATAAATATAATATATTCAAAAAAATGACGCTATAAACAAAGACTTAAATTAATTTGAAAATTTAATAAACTTTTACTTCGTCA
>CAYGUI010000001.1:0-85216 GCA_964353115.1 uncultured Gammaproteobacteria bacterium | reverse complement strand
TTCGCGGGAATGACGTAATTCTTCGCGGGAATGACGTAATTCTTCGCGGGAATGATTGGCAATATAATTATCAAAATATTTTAGATTATTTATAGTTACTTCGATATCGAGCTCTTCCTTTAACTCGCGAACAAGAGCCTGCTCTGGGCTCTCGCCAGGTTCAACTTTACCACCTGGCAATTCCCAATAATCCTTATAAGGTTCATGTACGCGCTGCATTATTAAAATTTTATTATCTTCAATAATCAATGCAAGCGCGACATTAATCACAATTTTCCGCAACAGCTTTTATATTTTTTACCAGATCCACAAACACAAGGATCATTACGCCCTACTTTAGGATTGGCTTGATTATTACCTGGTAATAAATCACTTTCTGTATCGTTGATTAATAAATGCGATGCCGTCATTTTTTTCTCAATATTTTGAGCACGGCGTTCTTCTTCGGCCTTCATAGCTTCAACTTCAGCTTGAGATAATACTCTAAAGCGTAAAACTGTAGTTGCCACTTCATGTCTAAAATTATCTAAAAAAGTATCGAATAAATTAAAGGCTTCTCTTTTATATTCTTGCTTTGGATCTTTTTGTGCATAGCCACGTAAATTAATACCTTGACGAAGATGATCCATAGCTACCAAATGCTCTTTCCAATTGCTATCTAGAGACTGCAATAAAATATTTTTTTCAAAACCATATAAAGCTTCAGTGCCTAAATCTTGCTCTTTTTGTTTGTATTTCTCAAAAATATTTTCTAAAATTTTATGCAATAAATCTTCTTGTCCGATATTATGATCTTCATCAAGAATTTGCCTAATATGAACTTCGCAACCAAAATCATTGGCAAGTTTTTGCTCTAAACCTTCAATATCCCATTGCTCTTCCAAGCTTTGCGGTGGAATATATTGATCAAATAATAAAGTTATAGCTTCTTCAATATATTCTAAAACTATTTCATGTAAATTATTTTCACCTAAAAACTCATCACGCTCTTGATATACAACCTTACGCTGCTCATTTGCAACATTATCGTACTCTAAAAGCTGTTTTCGAATATCAAAGTTATGCGCTTCTACTTTACGCTGCGCATTTTCAACACCACGAGTTATCAATTTACTTTCGATTACATCACCTTCTGTTGCTAAATTTTGCATTACACCACGCATTTTGGGAGATGCGAAAATACGCATAAGGTTATCATCTAGTGATAAATAAAAACGTGTTTCACCTGGATCACCTTGACGACCTGATCTACCACGCAACTGATTATCGATACGACGCGATTCATGGCGCTCAGAGCCAATTACGTATAGACCACCGGCATCTATAACAGTTTTATGACGCTCTTCCCAATCATCATCTTTAACTGCACCACCTAATACTATATCAGTACCACGACCTGCCATATTAGTTGCAATAGTAACAGAACCTGGGCGTCCAGCATCAGAAATAATTTCTGCTTCTTGAGCATGAAATTTAGCATTTAGAACCTTGTGATCTATTTTTTCTTTTTTTAATGCCTGTGACAATAATTCAGAGCTTTCTATCGATGCAGTACCCAATAATACTGGCTGATTTTTATCACGTCTGATCTTAATATCATTAATTATCGCTTTATATTTATCTGACAGCGTAAAATAAATAAAATCTTTCTGATCTTTTCTACTTATTGGCTTATTAGTTGGAATTACTACAACTTCCAAACCATATATTTGATGAAATTCATAAGCTTCAGTATCAGCAGTTCCTGTCATACCAGCCAATTTGTTATATAGTCTAAAATAATTTTGGAAAGTAATAGATGCTAATGTCTGATTTTCATTTTCAATTGGAACACCTTCTTTTGCCTCAATTGCCTGATGCAAACCTTCAGACCATCTTCGCCCTTCCATTGTACGTCCAGTATGCTCATCAACAATAACAACTTGGTTATTTTTTATAATGTAATCTATGTCTTTACTAAATAACACATGAGCACGTAAAGCTGAGTTTAAATGATGAACTAAAGAAATATTCATTGCATCGTATAAACTATCACCCTGTTTAATAAGTCCTTTTTTTAGTAAAATTTCTTCTACTTTTTGATGACCTTCTTCTGTTAAAAAAGCCTGCTTATTTTTTTCATCGACAGTGTAATCACCAGGACCATCTTCACGAATTTGTTTTTCTAATTTTGGAACAACTTCATTCATTTTAATGTAGAGCTCAGAGCTATCTTCAGCCGGACCAGAAATAATTAACGGGGTACGAGCTTCATCAATTAAAATAGAATCTACTTCATCAACAACTGCATAGTTTAATTTGCGTTGGACTTTTTGATCACGAGAAAAAGCCATATTATCGCGTAAATAATCAAAACCAAACTCATTATTTGTTCCATAAGTTATATCTTTTTTATATGCTTCTTGTTTTTCTGCATGATTCATTCCAGGAACGTTAATTCCAACAGTAAGGCCTAAAAAATTATATAAAGGCCCCATCCATTCAGAATCACGTTTAACTAGGTAATCGTTAACGGTTACAATATGCACGCCTTTTCCTGATAAAGCGTTAAGATAAGCTGGCAAAGTTGCAACTAAAGTTTTACCTTCACCTGTGTGCATTTCAGATATTTTACCTTGATGTAATACCATTCCACCGATAAGCTGCACATCAAAATGTCGCATTTTAAGTACGCGATTACTAGCTTCCCGAACTACAGCAAATGCTTCAACTAATATGTCATCTAGTAACTCACCTTTTTGTAGCCGATCTTTAAATTCTTGCGTTTTTGCCTGCAATTTTTCATCAGTTAATTTATATAACTCAGGCTCAAGAGCATTAATTTCTTGTACTTTTTTTGATAACTTCCTTATTAGACGCTGATTGCGACTACCAAATACTGTTTTAAATACTGTTCCAAACATTTTTTTTACCAAGGATAAATTTGCGATATAATGATAGGCTATATTATAGAATTTCACTGATACAGATGCAAACCAAACAGAGAATAATATCTTTTTTATATTTTCCTTTAATTACACTGATTTTTTATATTTTATTTAATTATTATGATATATATCTAGCTCATTTTTTTCACGAAAATACCTCTTTTTTGCCAATTAATAAACAATTGACAAAATTAGGCGATGGTTTATTTGTAGTTTTTGTAATGTATTTATTATTAATTGTTGCAGTTGTAAAAAATAATACGAATCTTGCCAAAAAATTTATTTATATAGCATTTGTATGTTTGAGCATTGGAATTATAAATAATATAACTAAAATGATTTTTGCTCGCGCACGTCCAATTGAATTATTTGAACATGGGGTTTATGGATTTAAATTTTTTAAATATGGCTACCATTTTGCATCTTTTCCATCAGGTCATACTATGGCGATAACATCAATGTGTTATGCGCTTGGAAAATTATGGCCTAGGTATCTAAATTACTTATTAATATTTGCATTTGTGATCGGCTTTACTCGTGTCATTGTTAATGCTCATTATTTTAGCGATGTGGTTGTTGGATTTATTTTTGCTATTTATTTAGTTGAATTATTTTTTAAATATCAATTTGCTATAATCTCAATATGGACAAAAATCAAATCAAGACCCCGCCCTGCGGAGATATAGTAATTCAAACCTTAGCCATGCCAATGCACACAAATTATAATGGCGATATTTTTGGCGGCTGGGTCATGTCACAAATGGATATGGCGGCAGGAATTATTGCAGCAAAGCATTCCCGTAAGCGAGCTGCTACTGTTGCAGTTGATAGCTTAATATTTCATCGCCCAGTAAAAGTTGGCGATGCAGTTACTTGTTATGGCGAATTAGTTAAAGTTGGCAGGACTTCAATGACTATTAAGATAGAGACTTGGGTAACATCAAGATTAACGCAAGATCATGAGAAAGTAACTGAGGGAACCTTTGTTTTTGTCGCTATTGACGAACATGGGCGACCAACTCCTGTAGAGTCTTAATTGGATCAGCTGATTGTGTAATTTCACGACCAATAACTAAATAATCAGAGCCTGTTGCTGCAGCATCAAGTGGTGTCATAACTCTTTTTTGATCGGCATTATCTATTTTTGATCTAATACCTGGAGTAACTGTAATAAAATTTTTTCCAAATTTATTTTTTAACTCAACAACTTCATGCGCAGAGCACACTACTCCGTCAAAATTATTATCGTTACATATTGTAGCTAAATCAATAACATTAGTCGCATCGCTACTACTAGTTAAAGCAGTTACGCCTATTAATAAAATATCTTTTTTACTATCATCAATAGCGCGTTTTGCTGCTTTTAGCATTTCACTACCACCAACAGCATGAACATTAATCATAAAAATCGGTAGCTTAGCTGCTGCTGCCACAGCACCATAAACAGTATTTGGAATATCATGAAATTTTAAATCAAGAAATATTTTAAAACCTAATACTGCAATATCCTCAACTATTTTAGGTCCGCACGCAGTAAATAATTCTAAGCCTATTTTTATGTAGCAAAGGCTAGAATCTAAACCGCGTACGAATGAAATCGCTTGATTGTAATTATTTTTATCTAATGCAACTATTACTTCTGACATTTTTATTTATAAATTACTATTCTTCTTTATCTTCTTTTGACTCTTTAATCGGCACACCATTAGTAAAGCTATGATTTAAACGATCACGTAATTCTTTACCTGGTTTAAAGTGTGGAAAATATTTTGAGTCAACCATAACTGACTCACCAGTTTTAGGATTACGGCGCTCTTGTTTTTCTCTAAAATGTAAAGAAAAACTACCGAACCCTCTAATCTCTATTCTATTTTTATTTACCAAAGCTTCTACCATTTGGTTAACAATTTCTTTACAAACTACTTCTGCATCCTTGTAATTTAGGCAAGAAACTTTTTCTGCTAAATCGCTAGCTAAAAGTGATTTATTCATTATTTATCCCTCTTAATTTATATAATCCCTATAACAACAGAATATTTTAGCATCAAATTAATAAAAAAACCAAAATGACACTAAATTACTTTTTTAGCTCCATATTTTTATTATAATAAAAATAAGGGATAGCAAATATTTATTTTATGCAAAAAGGGAAGCTAATAGGCAATTTCACACCTATTCGGCCAGAATCTGCTGGGAAAACACCTGATATTCAAAAATCAGGACATGAAGTAACATTATTAAATAAAAATCGCAAAAATGAAAAATGGTTTTTTAAAAAATATCCACCAGAGCAAATAAAACTTGCTGAATATGAAGCAGCTATTAGCGTTCTCTACAGAGTCCTGCTTAATAATAGAGCCCCTAAAATTAGGGTAATATATGAAGATGAAGCTAAAACAGTAATTTTAGGATCGATATCAAAAGAGATACCTGGCTTTATGCCTCTAAATGTAGCTCTTAAATCATACTCATTAGAGCATTTAATTGAACAAGGATTAGCTAAAGCAATAAAAACATCTAAAATAAGACAAGATGATGATGTTCATGATAGAAACTTAGGATTTGCTCCTGGAATTGGAGTTTGCAGAATAGATTATGATATGAGTCTTTATCCTTTAACCTCTAAAATAAAAGGAAAAAGAACAATACAAGGAATTATTTACCCTTTACCTGATAAAGCATTTCCTGTAACACCGTCAAATATAAAAGATATTATCAATTCATCAGATATTTCAGCATATCACTGGCCAAGAAAAAAAGAATTTTCATCTTTAAAAGATGATCCTAAATTTATCTATGATGAATATAGAACTTTATTAAAATATATATTATTAGATACCGATATAGTCCCATCATTAATTAGACCTTTTTTATCTAGCGAAGAAGACGTACAAAATATATCCCAGCATGAAAAACTATGTCATGAAGAATTCAGCGGCGTGTTATTTAATATGCCAGAATTTCGTGAAGCAGTATTTAAAAATCCAGAATACATTGTAGAAATTTTAGCTGAATTTGAAGAATATAATAAAAATATTCGTGGTAAAGACGAGCACATAATTAACCTAGAAAAGATCAAAGAAAATTATCGAAAGATTTTTAGATCTTCTATTGAATACCAATTTTCATACCAATTAATAAATTTTGAGATATTTTCGTTATCATTAAATGAAGAATCTCAAGATTATACTAAAGATTTTATTAGAGAAACGACGGATATTCTTGTTGCGCATTATGCAGATCAACACTATTCCCCATCAAAAGATGGTGATTTCGCAATAAGTTTACGTCTTAAAATAGAAACTTTTAAAGCAAATCTAAGGGATAAATATCCTGAGGATATGGTGAATAAAATCAATGAGCACTGTAACAATATTGATTTGTTATTGGGATATATACAACCTCATTCTATAAAACACCCTGACGTAATAAATATAGTTTATGATCTTGCCCAAAAAAAATTAAAAACTGATACAAAAGAATTAGTCAGAAGATTACAAGCCGCAAGGGCTAGACAAGAAAAACCTATATCTAAGAAGCCACGCCAGGAATTTAGCCTACAAAATATCGCTGATGAATTATATGAATGGGCTAATAATTTAGATAATAAAGAATATATTACTAAAGCCATTGAAGCAGCGTATAGCGAATATATAGTTGAAAAATGGGGAGCCTCATGGCGCAATGATCCTCAAAAATCTAAAGAAGCACAAGAATTAAAAGCCTTTTCTGAAAATTCAGATATAGATGTAACTACATTATTTAGTAAAATTTTGAATACTCTAAAGGGCGGATCGTGGGGACCTCAGTCGTTTAATACATTGCTTATTATTAACCTAATAACTCAATTTTCAAATTATAAAAATAAAGATCTAAAAGCTTTACCCTTATCTGATTTTTTTAGTAATAGAGATTATTTACTATTTTATCAACAAGCTCCTAGCAGAGAAGTTACCATTACTGAAGAAAAAAAATCACTACATGATATAGCTTTACGGTTTTACACAATGCTAGCTGCAGGAAGACCAACAGCAAGCGCTGCATTATCAAGATAATTTATCGCAAATTTCTTCCAAAATATTATCGTTACTGTTATTGCTCATAAATATAACAACATCATTAGGTACTAAATTATCTATTATTTGAGATATTAAGCTGTTTTTATTATCAATAATGCATAAATTCTTATTATATTGATTTAACTTATTTAAATCATGCGAAATATTTTCGTTTTTATATAAAAACACCTGATCAGCAAGGACTATATCTTTGAATAAAGATAAATCATGCGCTCCTGTACGCATTGTAAAACTTCTAAAATCAATTACTGCAACAATTCTTTTATTTTTAATGTTATTTTTTACAGCTTGCAGCGTTAAAGATATCGCTGTGGGATGGTGAGCAAAATCATCATAAATTCTAATATTATTATACTCACCCTTAAATTCTAAACGCCTTTTGACTCCTAAAAATCCTGCAAAAGCTGTATTTAATTTATTATGATCTATATTAGACTTCAAATTAGATTCTAAAATTTTATTAATGATTTTATATGCAATTAAGGCATTTTTTTGATTATGCTCACCGATTAAATTCCAAGTTAACTCTAATTTATCGGATTTTTTTATTTTAATTAATTCAGACCAAAATCCTTTTTTAATAACATCACTAATATTGTTATCGTATTCTGGATAAACAATACAGCCGTTTTGAGGAACCGTGCGAATTAAATAACCAAATTGTTTTTTTATTTCTTCAAGATTGTCGTAAATATCAGCATGATCAAATTCTAAATTATTAATCGCCAAATATTTAGGACGATAATGTAAAAATTTTGGGCGCTTATCAAAAAAAGCACTATCATACTCATCAGATTCAATAACAAAATATTCACCCCCACCAAGCCGTGCAGTACTCTCAAAATTATTAGCCACGCCACCGATTAAAAAACCAGGATCAAAACCTAATGCTTCTAACAGCCAAGCTATTAAACTAGTAGTAGATGTTTTACCATGAGTTCCTGACACCGCTATAACTTTTTTATTATATAAAACATAGCGATAAATCCATTCAGGACCAGAAATATAATTAATATTATTATTTAAGATATACTCCACTACTTCGTTGCCACGACTTAGAGCATTACCAATAATAACTAAATCTACATTTTGTGGTAAATCAGAAATATTATATCCTTGACAAGTTTTCACCCCTGATTTTTGCAGCTGCTCGCGCATGGGAGAATAAAATCCAATATCAGAGCCCGTGACTTCATGACCAAGTTCTTGCGCAAGTTGTGCAACACCTGCCATGAAGGTGCCGGCTACGCCGAGGATGTGGATTTTCATAACGTAATTTTAGTTTAAAAAATCCAATTCTTCTATTTTTTTCAAATTTTTTGACGCTACCGCTTCACGCCATTTCTTTGCACCAGCTTGCCCATTGTAAAGACCCATCAACGGAGAAAATAAATATGATAGATTAGAATTATTTTTAGCTTCTTGATTAATATATTGCTTATAGCTTTCAAATATATTTTTTCGAGAATTTAACTTATTTCCAAAAATTTCAGCACATAATTCCGCAATAAAATAACTATTATCAACTGCCGCGCGGCCAATCATAACGCCATCTGTATGCTGTAAATTTTCTTTAGCTGTATTTAAATCAGTAATACCGCCATTGATAATTATTGGAATATTAGTAAAATCCTGTTTAATTTGATAAACGCGTTCGTAGTTTAAATTAGGTATGGTGCGGTTTTTTTTAGGATTAACGCCATTTAGCCAAGCTTTACGAGCATGTAAAATAATTTCATCAGCATTAACAGCTATCATTTTTTTTATAAAATCACATAAAAATTCATAACTGTCATGATTATCAACACCCAAACGAGTTTTTACAGTAACGGGAATATTTACTACATTTTTCATAGCGGTAACACATTCAGCTACCAAGTCAGGCTCAAGCATCAAACAAGCGCCTATTTTGGCCTTTTGCACACGATCACTCGGACAGCCGACATTTAGGTTAATTTCATCATAACCATAGTCTTCAGCTATTTTAGCTGCTCGAGCCAAATATTCCGGATTACTACCGCCAAGCTGTAGAGCAATTGGATGCTCAGCTGAATTAAAGTTTAATAATTTGTCTTTATTCTGATAAAATAACCCGTTTGCGACAACCATTTCTGTAAAAAGCTTAGCGCGCGGCGCAACCAGCCGCATAAAAAAGCGGAAATGGCGGTGGGTATAACCCATCATTGGAGCAATTGATATTTGTTTATTTACCATAATAAGTGAGACATTCTACTATGTTTACCAAAATTCAACCAGGAAAAAATCCCCCTGAAGATATTAATGTAATTATCGAAATTCCAGCCTATCAAGATCCTATAAAATACGAAGTTGATAAAGAAACTGGAGCTATTTTTGTCGACAGATTTATGAATACTTGCATGCATTATCCATGCAATTATGGCTATATTCCACAAACTTTAGCAGAAGATGGTGATCCGACTGATGTTCTTGTTATTACTCCATTTCCTGTTATTCCAGGCTCAGTTATTCGTTGCCGTCCACTTGGTATGCTAAGAATGACAGATGAATCTGGAGTTGACTGTAAAATTTTAGCGGTGCCGGTATCTAAAATATGTCCAATGTATAATCACATGAAAGACTATAAAGATGCTCCTGAGCTTTTATTAAAGCAAATTAAGCACTTCTTTGAGCATTATAAAGACCTGGAAGAAGGTAAATGGGTTAAAGTTGAAAATTGGGTTGGACTTGAAGAGACTAAGAAAGAGATTTTAGCGTCGATTGAGAGGTATTAACCCGGCAAAAACCCCTCTGTCGGCTGCGCCGACATCTCCCCTTTACAAAAGGGGAGATACACACCCCCTTTCTTGCCGACAGCTCCCCTTTACAAAAAGGGAGATACACACCCCCTTTCTTAAAGGGGGTCGGCGCGTCAGCGCCGGGGGGGTGATCTATCCCTAAAAAAATGGACACAAAAATGTTAAAATCTATCTAACATAAAAAGGTGTTCACATGACTAAAGAAAGACGAGTATATACAGAAGAATTTATGAAATCTTCTGCTGAATTTGCAGTAACATGCCCATCTATCGCTGATGCAGCACGTAGTTTGGGAGTTCCAGCCACTACTTTACATAAATGGGTTGGTAAATATTCTATAAAACCAAGCAAGCCGAAGGCTCTAGATTTGGAGGCCCTATTGGCTGAAAATCGCAGATTAACCAAAGCATTAGCTCGTGCTGAGCAGGAGCGTGAGATCTTAAAAAAGGCAACAGCGTACTTTGCAAAAGACCAAGTGTAAAGTTTTAAGCGTAAGTCGTAGCGGATATTATATTTGGCTTCATAAAAAGCCAAGTTTAAGAGCGATTAATAATGATAATTTTGATAAAGAAATTATAAAAATCTTTATCAAAAATAAACGACGTTACGGCTGTTTAAGGATAGCTAAGGAGCTTAAAGCTAATAAAAATAAAATTCATCGAAGAATGAAAAAACTTGGTTTAAAAACGCATCATAAGCGCAAATTTAAGGTAACAACTGATTCTAAATATAATTTACCAGTTGCTGAAAATATCTTAAATCGGGATTTTACTACTACTGGGATAAATCAAAAATGGGTATCTGATATTAGTTATGTGCAGACTAATGAAGGCTGGTTATATTTAGCTGTAATGATCGATTTATATTCACGCCAAGTAATTGGTTGGGCATTAAGCAAAAAAATTGATAAATATTTAGTTGCGAGTGCTCTAAAAATGGCCTTATGGAGAAGAAAGTTCCCAAAGGGCACGATTGTACACTCTGATCGCGGAAGCCAGTATTGCTCTAATTTTTATCAAAATTTGCTTAAAAACTCTAGATTAATTTGCAGCATGAGTCGCCGCGGTAATTGTTGGGATAATGCTGTTACAGAAAGCTTTTTTCACACGTTAAAAGTTGAATTAATTTATAATCAAAAATATAAAACTAGAGATGAAGCAGAAAAAAGTATTTTTGAATATATTGAGGTCTATTACAACCGTGAGCGACGTCATTCAGCAATTAATTACGAAATTCCAGTTGAGTTTGAGAATAAAATGAATTATTTTAAACGTGCAGGTAGTGTCCATTAATTTGGGGATAGATCACTCCACCATCTTCAGGCGCAGCAGGTGATTTCCTTAGAGAGTTTTTTCTCTAACGTTGGCCGGACGGCCCTGGCAGGACCCGTACTTCATGGTTTTTTCATAATATATTTAAAGACCCAATTTTGCATATCTTGCGTAGCATCGTATAGTTGTTTTGGACTAGAAAAATTATGATCTTGACCAGAATAAACAATCATATCTGTATCTTTATTTAGCATTTTTAGTGGGTAATAAAGTTCATAAGCTTGTGATATAGGTACGACTTTATCCTCCTCTCCAATTTGTACTAATGTGGGAGTATTAATGTTAGTAACGTAATTCACAGGCGAGAGTTCCGACCAAAGGGAAAAATTTTCCCAAAAATGACTACCTAAATAAGCAGAATAAAATCCCATGGGGTAGGAAGTGGTGGATTGTGACTCTATCGTTCTTAAGTCAACTGGTCCAGCGCCAACAATGCCTACTTTAAAACGATCTGTTTTAGTCAGGGTTACAGCAGTTAAATAACCACCATAACTCCAGCCCCAAATCGCCAATTTATTTTTATCAGCATATTTATTGGCAATGAGATAATCCAAGCCGGTGATAATATCAGCATAGTCAGCAATCCCTAATTTTTTGTAGTTGGATAATCTAAATTTTTTACCATAGCCAATACTTCCATGTACATTGGGGCGAAATACAGCAATACCGTTTTCAGCTAAACAAGTCATGCAAATAGGCCCTGCATAATAAAGAGGTATTCCCACATAGTCGTTAACCCATATTCCAGTAGGTCCCCCATGTAAAGCAATAAGTAGTGGAGGAGGTTTATCTGGGTTAAATGTAGCTGGTAATGTTAACAGTCCTTCAACTTCTTGTTGCCCATAACCTTTCCAGCTTATAGAAATTGTCTTAGAGCTAACGCTATTAGTATTTGTCTGGAATTGACTAATTTGCTTCGGTTTAAATGGGTTAAGTGCAGAATAGTAGATCTCAGGTGCTTTAGTGTAACTGCTTGCAACAAACACTAAATTTTCACTGGTTTTAGTGATTATTAGGGGGAAAATTGTTTCATCTACTTTTTGTCTGATAATTTTATTATGCTTTAGATCGTATTTGTATACTGCAATTGTAGTATGATAAAACTCATAGAAGTAAATAGCACTGTTATCTTGCCAACCAATAATGGTGGGACCATTATCAGGAGTAGAATTGAGGCAGTGACTGGTATTATTTGTCATACTTAATAAGCAAATATAGGATGAGCTTGCATAATCTGATGCATAGCTTATGTCTGGTTCTTCAGGTTTTACTAAATTTGTATTCGATGTATAAGCGATAAAAGTACCATCATGAGAAAAGAATGGATTTTTATATATTCCTACTTCTTGCGTATAAGTGTTAATATCATGGGTGTTAGTGTTTATCGTGGCTAATTGATAATGTGCATGGTCTTTTGTAAAAGCAAAGGCTAATAACGGTTTTGTTGGATGCCAATCTATAACTGTATCAATATCAAATTTTTTTAAATCATTTATTTTTGCAATAGTAAATGACTTATTATTATCAAGGTTTACAATGATTAGTTTTTTGTTATACGCATCATATGGTTTTTTTGAAGTACCTGGTTTTGGCATAATAATGAGTGCCACTTGCTTGAAATCTGGCGACCATTTGTAGTTAACAATATCGCCATAACTTGTTGTATATACCTCCCTTGCAGCTTCTTGTGTTATCCCTTTCACATAAAGAGTGTTTGCTTTATCGGTGATTTTTACAAATGAAAAATAGTCTGGATCTGGAGTATATGAAACTAATGACTCATCTTGTTCAACATTTAATTTAATAGTTTTTTTGTTCTTGATGTTAATTAAATATACTTCATTATCCCAATTGTTTTTTGTTATGTTTGCCGTACTTATTGATGTTATTACATATTTGTTATCAGGTGAAACTGAAGCGCTATTAATTCTTTTGGTGTTAAATGTTTTTTTTATGTCCCAGCTGCCATCATTTTGAACAACTTTACTACCGCTACTGATATCAGATCCAAATATGTAGGAAACAAAGAATGTAAACAGTATGAATGTAAAAGTAATAATTAAATGAATAGGACGTTTTTTCATATGGATTTTTTTGAGCATGGGTATTATTTTATCATACGTGCCGTAAGACACCTTCCTTCAGGGAGGTGATATAAGGCACACCTTTTAAAAGATTATAGTGGAGATTTTTGGTTTTGAATATATCTTTTAATAATGTGTAATGGCGCCCCACCGCAACTCCCGGCAAAATAGCTTGGTGACCAAAGAATATTTTTCCAGTAGATTTTGTTAATAGCTTTTGGAAACGTTTTTCTTAGCATTCTTGAAGTGATCTATCCCTAAAAAAATGGACACAAAAATGTTAAAATCTATCTAACATAAAAAGGTGTTCACATGACTAAAGAAAGACGAGTATATACAGAAGAATTTATGAAATCTTCTGCTGAATTTGCAGTAACATGCCCATCTATCGCTGATGCAGCACGTAGTTTGGGAGTTCCAGCCACTACTTTACATAAATGGGTTGGTAAATATTCTATAAAACCAAGCAAGCCGAAGGCTCTAGATTTGGAGGCCCTATTGGCTGAAAATCGCAGATTAACCAAAGCATTAGCTCGTGCTGAGCAGGAGCGTGAGATCTTAAAAAAGGCAACAGCGTACTTTGCAAAAGACCAAGTGTAAAGTTTTAAGCGTAAGTCGTAGCGGATATTATATTTGGCTTCATAAAAAGCCAAGTTTAAGAGCGATTAATAATGATAATTTTGATAAAGAAATTATAAAAATCTTTATCAAAAATAAACGACGTTACGGCTGTTTAAGGATAGCTAAGGAGCTTAAAGCTAATAAAAATAAAATTCATCGAAGAATGAAAAAACTTGGTTTAAAAACGCATCATAAGCGCAAATTTAAGGTAACAACTGATTCTAAATATAATTTACCAGTTGCTGAAAATATCTTAAATCGGGATTTTACTACTACTGGGATAAATCAAAAATGGGTATCTGATATTAGTTATGTGCAGACTAATGAAGGCTGGTTATATTTAGCTGTAATGATCGATTTATATTCACGCCAAGTAATTGGTTGGGCATTAAGCAAAAAAATTGATAAATATTTAGTTGCGAGTGCTCTAAAAATGGCCTTATGGAGAAGAAAGTTCCCAAAGGGCACGATTGTACACTCTGATCGCGGAAGCCAGTATTGCTCTAATTTTTATCAAAATTTGCTTAAAAACTCTAGATTAATTTGCAGCATGAGTCGCCGCGGTAATTGTTGGGATAATGCTGTTACAGAAAGCTTTTTTCACACGTTAAAAGTTGAATTAATTTATAATCAAAAATATAAAACTAGAGATGAAGCAGAAAAAAGTATTTTTGAATATATTGAGGTCTATTACAACCGTGAGCGACGTCATTCAGCAATTAATTACGAAATTCCAGTTGAGTTTGAGAATAAAATGAATTATTTTAAACGTGCAGGTAGTGTCCATTAATTTGGGGATAGATCATTATCACGCCGTACTAAATCTAAAGGCAGTAATCGTGCGAAGGCTAAGCTTAAATTAGCGAAGCTGCATGCTCGTATTGCTAACATTAGAGTTGATACATTACACAAGTTGACTTTTGACCTAGTAAAAAATTTTTCTGGCATCTGCATAGAAAATTTAAATGTCAAAGGTATGATAAAAAATCGTCGATTATCACGCCATATTATGGACTGTGGTTTTTACGAATTTCGTCGCCAGCTTGAGTATAAATGCAAATGGTACGCAAGAAAATTAGTAATAGCTGATAGATTTTTTGCTTCAAGTAAAATTTGTCATAATTGTGATAATAAAAATGATGATTTAAAGTTATCAGATAGGTCTTGGCAGTGTCCCAATTGCTCTAATTGGCTTGAGCGAGACTTAAATGCAGCTTTGAATTTATTAAAATATTTTTATATAGTTACGGTACGGGGAGCTTCTCCGGATTTTAAGCCTGTTGGAGAGGAAGGCTCTGGCACAGAAGTTTTTGCTTCTGTGTGAAACCGTCCTCAGTGAATCAGGAAATCGGCGCAGACTTACTATGAGTAGGTTTGAATAAGTCCGTTAAAGCGGCACAGGAGGTTACTCCAAATGCTTCTCTTCCCAACTCTGCAGCCATGAAGCTTTGTGAAACATCATAAGAAGCGGAACCAAAGCAAAGTGCGCAAAACGCGCAGCAAGAACTACAAATAAAAACGGTACAAATTTAACGCTAACAACGCCTGCAGCAATAGTAAAAAATTTATAAGGCGGAAAAATAATCAAACTCGCCGGAAACATCACCCACAATCCCCAAGTATGAAACCAATCAACAGCTGTATTGTAAGAATTTAGATAACCGTGAGACTCAATAAACGGCATTAAAAAGCTAATTAAAAAATGTCCAATTAAGTAACCAAGTATCGAACCAAAAAGAGCAGCTACAGTTGCAATAATTGCATAACGCCAGCTTTTCTTTGGACTTGCTAAACACATGGGAATTAACAAAACCATTGGTGTTAATGGTGAAACGCAAGACTCTAGAAAGCTTAACCCAACTAGCATCCAAACAGCATATTTATGACGCGTTAGAGCGGCTATTTTTTGATAAATATTTTTAAACATAAAATCTCATTGAAAAATTTGTAATTTCTGGATTCCCGCTAATACTACCGTCATTCCCGCGAAGGCGGGAATCCAGAAACTATAATACTACGACAATCCTTGCGCCACCAAGCTCTAAAGAACTACTGATTTCTATCTCTCCATGATAAGAATTAACTATATCTTTTACAATCGCCATACCAATACCATGCCCTGCAACATTTTTATCGTGCCGTGCCCCACGCTCTAAAATATTGGCAACTAGCGTTTTAGGAATCCCAGGGCCATCATCAGCTATTTCAATAATTATTTTGCTATTATCACTAGAATTAACAACATTAACAAAAATAGTACCTTCAGCCCATTTGTAAGCATTGTCTAATAAATTACCTAAAACTTCGACAAAATCATCTTTATCACCGTAAAACTTAATATTTTTATCAATATCATATTCACAATAAATATTTTTCTTATTGTAAACTTTGATTAGTGCATTTATTACTTTTTCAGCTTCTTTATTAATTCTTATGGGCTTTTTAAAAATATTTTTATTTGCTTGGGCTGCCCTTTTTAAATGATATTCGATTAATTTTGATAAATCTAAAACTTGATCTGAAATTATTTTAATATTCTCGCCTTTTCCTAAGTCAGATATAGTATTTTTAATTATCGCAAGCGGAGTTTTTAAACTGTGAGCTAAATCTCCTAGTGAATTTTTATAACGAATTTTATTACCACGCTCTTGCTCTAACAGAGCATTTATTAAATCGGCATGCTTTTGCAACTCTTCTGGATAATCTGAGCTTAAATAATCGCGTTTAGTATTTTTTATGTCTTGAACTTCTTCGACTATTTTATTCAATGGAATTAGGCCAATTTTTAATACAAAATACTGTAAAAATAAAACAAATAAAGTTACAAGCCCCAAACCCAAAAACAAATTATTTCTAAATAATAATACCTCTCCCTGATAAACACTATAAGGCTCAGCAACTATAAAGGTGTAATCTGTTTTTTTACCAGTAATATCACGAAAAAATATACCATGAATTAAAGCATATAAATTTTGATTTGAGCTTGTTATAGCTTTATTGATTTCAACGCCGTCTGTAGCATTAATTTTATAATCAAAAAATTCTGGAGTTGATGGCGAGCGCCATAGAATCTTATTCTCTTTTTCAATAACAGCATAGAAACCCGTATTTGCACGCGTTAACCTATCATCCATGCGTTTAAAATTTACATTTATATCACGCGATGATTTGATATCAACTGCACTTACTAAATCTAACATCATGCTATCTAAGCGCAGATAAACCTTATGACGAAGCTGTTTATTATAAACTTCCATCACTGCTAAAGCAGATAATGCTAGAAAAATTGCTATTATAATTATTGAGGATACTAAAATTCTTTGCCGTAGGGTTCGAAAAATTTTCATATATTTATTATCAAATTAAAGGCGCATTAAAACGATATCCCGCCCCTCTAATAGTTTCAATTATTTTGCGCTCTCCTGTTGGATCTAACTTTGAACGTAATCTGCTAATACACACGTCTAAGACATTACTTTCTTTATAATCACCATCGGGATAAATATAATCAAGCAAAGTATTACGTGATATAACTTTTTCTGAATTTAACATCAAATATCTTAAAATTTTAAATTCCAAGGCTGTCAAAGCTACATCTTTATTATCAACTATTAGCTTATGACGCTCTAAGTCAAATTCTATACCTTCAGCCTTTAATGACTTATTTTTTAAATTTTTATCACGACGAATTAAAGCATTTACGCGCGCTAAAATTTCTTCCATATGAAATGGCTTGGTTACATAGTCATCAGCGCCAGCATCTAAGACTTCAACTTTGTTTTGCCACAAATCACGAGCAGTTAATACTAAAACCGGATATTTTTTGTCGTTTTTACGAATTTTTTTAATTAAATCTATACCTTGCATTTTTGGCAAATTTAAATCGACAATAAGAGCATCATATTCAAACTCTTGCGCCATATAAAAACCCTCTTCAGCATTTGCCCGCGCATCAACTACAAATTTTTGCTCAGTAAAAAAATCGGTTAGCTGCTGGCGTATGGTATCTTCGTCTTCGACTATTAGAATTTTCATGGTTGTGGTATTTTTTTAGATTTTTTAATTTGACCTTCTAATTCTAGCGCAAGAGCCGCAGCAATTCTATGAGGATCATGTGAGTTAGATAGTTCTTTATAACGCGGCCACATTAGTAGCATCCTTTTAGCATCTTCTATAACATGATCTTTTCCATCATCGACCGACTCTTTTCCTACTTGAAAAGTAGATGCTTTTAAAGATGCTAATTCCTGCTCTTTGCTATGCCGCATAAAAGTCGGCGGCGGCGGTAACAACTCTATTTCCGGATCAGGTGCTGGGCCAGATAGATTAGCAGCTGCTGCTTGAAATTTTGGTAATTTTCTTTGTGGACCAGCCTTAGATCTCGGACCAGGAAAAGTCGGCAACGATGGCGGTGTAGATCTTGAATTTGGAGCTGGATTTGGTAAAGGCCTTGGTGGAAGTGGCAATGGTTTTCTTTGTGAAGATCCTGAGCCTACCCTACTGCCATAATCAGGTGAATCTAGGGCTGAAATTTCTGCGCTAATTTCTTCGTAATTCATTTCATATACTTCATCAATATCTGCTGTTTCTTTTAATAATTCTTCGTATTTAACAGCTAATTCTGGATATTTTTTTACTAATTCTTCTAATTTTTTTCTAAGGTTCGATTTCTTTATAGCTCGTTTAAAATTTTCAGTACGGTAATAATTATCATATGTTTCTAGGTCACCAGTTTTTAATCTATTTAAAATATATTTAAGAGCTTTGGCGTCACTATGACGCTCTTCAGATTTATATTTGCGAATTTGTACTGACAAATGATGGATCTTTTTACGAATTTCATCAATTTTTACATCTATTTGGGTTTCGGATAATTCAGGATATCTTTTTCTAATTTTTTCTATATCACGATTAGTTAAACGATGCTCTGGGTTAGAAAAACCATAACGTCTTTTATGATAATACTGAAAGAATTTTTTGGTAATTGCGATAGATATACCAGTCAAAATTATAGCCATACCAACCGAGCCAATTGCTATCGCTCCAGCACCAGTAACACCAATCCCCGCAGAAATAAAACCTATTAAATAAATTGATACTGCTGGTATTTGTGGCACATAAATAGACACTGCTATTGATGCAGCTACAGCTAATAAACGAAAAATACTAGATAATAGCTTTCGTCTCGCAATTATATTTGAAATTGCTTTTATAGTTTTTTCGAACGGATATGTAAATACACTTGAAGATATCTCTGAAGAACTACCATTGCCATGAGGAAAATTCATACTGCTTACCCCGTATAAAATTAATACTTTGTTAGTGACCTACATGTTAAATATAGTATAGATTGTTATAGTTCGCCAGTTGGAAAAACAAATGATATAATTGAAAATTTAATTGTATTTAACTATTAAATTATTTTATGGATCAGCAATATAACCACCACGTCGTAGAAAGAAATGCCCAAAAATTTTGGGAAGAAAATCAAACTTTTAATGTTTCGCAAGATAATCAAAAAGAAAAATATTATTGCTTATCCATGCTTCCTTATCCTAGCGGTAATTTGCACATGGGACACGTACGTAACTACACACTAAGTGATGTTATGGCGCGCACCAAACGCATGCTGGGGAAAAATGTTCTACATCCAATTGGTTGGGATGCTTTCGGTCTGCCAGCAGAAAACGCAGCAATTAAGAATAAAGTAGCTCCCGCAAAATGGACTTATGCCAATATTGACCATATGAGAGCAAGTTTTAAATCAATGGGCATGGCGTTTGATTGGTCACGAGAATTTGCTACTTGCGATAAAAATTATTATCACTGGGAGCAGTGGTTATTTACCCGCATGGTAAAAAAAGGATTAGCTTATCAAAATAAATCTATAGTTAACTGGGATCCTGTAGATAATACTGTTCTTGCTAATGAACAAGTTGTTAATGGCCGTGGCTGGCGCTCTGGAGCTCTAATTGAGCGTCGCGAAGTTACCCAATGGTTTTTTAAAATTACAGCTTATGCTGATGAATTATTGCAAGAACTAGATCATCTGCCAGGCTGGCCAGATCCAGTTAAAACTATGCAGCGCAATTGGATTGGCAAATCATCTGGCGCTGACGTATTTTTTAATATTAAAAATAGCGATGAGATAATCGAAACTTATACTACTCGTGCCGATACTCTAATGGCAGTAAATTTTATTGCTTTATCTGCTAATCATAAGATTGCTAAAGGATTAGCCGAAAAAAATAGTGAAATACAAAAATTTTGCGAAGATTGCCAGCATGTTCCTGTTGCTGAAGAAGCAATTGCCAAAATGGAAAAACTAGGGATAAATACTGGACTTGTAGCAATTAATCCTATTTCTGGTGAAGAAGTTCCAATTTGGATTTGTAATTATGTCATATCTGAATATGGAACTGGCGCTGTTATGGGCGTGCCAAGCATTGATGAACGCGATCAAGAATTTGCTAAAAAATATAACATTGTTATTAAAGAAGCAGAGTTATTTGATCCTGAAGATATTATTAATAAACTTGAAAAAAATAACCATGGTAGAGCTCAAACCAAATATCGCTTACGTGATTGGGGAGTTTCACGCCAACGTTATTGGGGAACCCCAATTCCAATTATTTACTGCGATTCTTGCGGCCCAGTTACTGTTCCTGATAAAGATTTACCGGTTGTATTACCAGAAAATGTTGAATTTACTGGTGCTGATTCGCCGCTAAAACACATGCCGGAATTTTATAATGCAAAATGTCCTGAATGTGGCAAAGATGCAAAACGTGAAACAGATACGTTTGATACCTTTGTGCAATCATCTTGGTATTATGCGCGCTATACATGCCCAACTGAAAATAACCAAATGCTAAATAAAGAAGCAAATTATTGGCTACCAGTTGATCAATATATTGGCGGTATTGAACATGCCGTAATGCACTTACTATATGCACGTTTTTACCATAAAGTTATGCGTGATGAAGGTTTAGTTTCTAGCAATGAGCCTTTTACTAATTTATTAACGCAAGGCATGGTGCTAAAAGACGGCGTTAAAATGTCAAAATCAAAAGGCAATGTTGTTGATCCAAAAGAGCTAATCGACACTTATGGTGCCGACACCGCCCGCTTATTTTCAATGTTCGCAGCGCCTCCTGAATTATCATTGGAGTGGAATGATGCTGGCGTTGATGGCTGTTATAAATTTTTAAAGCGCTTATGGAATTTGGTTTATACAACTTTATTTGATAAAAATATCGCTGCTTTAGATATTAATAATTTAAACCAAAAGCAAAAAGATTTACGCTTTAAAACACACAGCATGCTTAAAAAAGCAACTTATGACATGCAAACTCGTCATACTTTTAATACCGCTATAGCAGGATGCATGGAGTTATTAAATAATATAAGCAAATTTAATATTGATGATAATAATCAACAAGATTTAGCTGTTATACGCGAGGCTCTTGAGATAATAATACTAATTTTATCGCCGATAACTCCGCATATTTGTCATTATATGTGGCAAATTTTAGGAAAAGATAAAATTATTGTTGATACTCCATGGCCAATCATCGATGAAAAAGCTTTGGTGCAAAGTAGTGTTGAAATAGTTGTGCAAGTAAATGGCAAAGTGCGCGCTAAAATTTCTGTTGATAATAACTTAGATAATGCATCTATCGAAAAAATAGCTTTGGCTGACGATAATATACAAAAATTTATAGATAATAAGAGTATTAAAAAAATTATTGTTGTACCTAATAAATTAGTTAACATTGTAGCAATATGATTAAATTTAATATCACAATAATTTTAATGATGCTTTTATCCTCCTGCGGATTTCATTTGCGTGGCAAAATTTATATTCCACAGGAGTTATATAATTTAAATCTAGAAACCTCTGAAAACTTAGAAAATAGTATTTTTACAACAAAACTTAAGGATAAATTTTCAGAATATAAAATAAATGTTTACATTAATAACAAAAACGATAAATTATATACCTTAAAAATAACTGACGAAAAATTCAATAAAGAAACTTTCACGACCAATAGTTCAAGCGTTATAAATCAGTATAAACTTACTTATTCAATAAAATTTGAATTATTAAATCCAAAAGATGAAGTTTTAAACCATTCGCAAGTTATTACTATTACCCGCACTTTTGCATCCGATCCTAATACAATATTAGACAATGACAACGAAGAGCGTGTTTTAAAAGAAGAAATGCAACAGCAAGCTATTAGAGAAATACTTAAAAAAATAAGCCGAATCACAAAGATTACTGTATACAATGAGCAGCAATAATATTTTTTTTATACACGGCTCTGAAAGCTTATTAAGATCTGATCTTCGTACTGAACTAAAAAACAATGCTAAAAAGCAAGGCTTCAGTGAATACAATTTATTATTTATCGATAAAGATTTTGATTTTGGTTATTTTGAGCAAGAATTATTAAGCCAATCTATTTTTAGCGATAAAAAAATTATCGATTGCTTAATTTTACAAAAAATAGATGCTAACTTTGTTACTAAATTACTCGAAATAATAAATGCCGCACAAAATAATCCTGATGTTTTTATAATTTTTTCTTATAACGAATTAATTAAAAACAAGGCTATTTTAAATAATTCTTGTATAAAAAATATTCCCGTATATGAAATAAGATCTTACCAATATTTGCCTTGGCTTAAAAAAAGAATTAGCCAATATGGATTGAATTTTGAGCAAGATGCTTTTGAATTATTTGTTAACAAAAATCAGGGTAATTTATTAAATACTGATCAAGAATTAAAAAAATTAAGTTTTATTTATGATAGTAATACTAAAATTAATATATCTTTATTAAAAAATATATTATCTGATAATGCTAATTATAATATTTTTGATTTATCTGATAACTTTGTAAATAAAAATATTAAGGCCACTGCTCAAATATTAAATAATCTTAAAAAATCTAATATTGCTGTAAACCTCCCACTTTGGGCTATTACTGAAGATATTCGCGCCTTAGCTAAAATAAAAAACTTGTTAGAGCAAAATAAAAAGCTTGTAGATATTTTTAAAACCCTTAAAATACCTGCCTATAAAACAAAAAATTATTCCGCCGCTGTCAATAAATGGCAGCTAAAATCTCTATTTGCTATGCTAAGAGATAGGTATAATTTAGAAAAAATAATAAAGAATTATGATCTTTCCGATTCTGCCTTTGTTGAATTTGAACGTTGGGTCATCTCAAACATTACATTAAAATGATGAATTTATTAACAATTTTTGGCGGAACATTTGATCCAATTCACAACGGCCACTTACGTTTAAGCCTAAGTGTCACTGATGAGCTTGAGCTTGATGAAATATTTTTAATGCCAGCCAAAGTTCCTCCTCATCGCCCAGCTCCTGATACAAGCATTGAAAAACGTATAGAAATGCTTGAGATTGCAACAAAAATATGTCCAAAACTTAAGATTGATCTGCGCGAACTTAAACGCGAGGGGCCATCATATACCATCGATACTCTAAAACAAATGCGTGAAGAGCTTGGAAATGAGCAGCCTATCGCGATCGTTATTGGAATGGATTCTTTTTTGCAATTTAACAAATGGCATAAGTGGCAAGAGATTATAAAATTGTGCCATATAATCATTGCACCACGTCCTAATTTTTCATTTGAAATTGATAATAAGGACATTAATGACTTATACAATTTACATAAAACTGATAATATTTTGGATCTAAAAAGCAGTCCTGCTGGCTCTATTTATATTTTAAAAAATGCACAAAAACTGGAAGTTTCGGCAACACAAATTCGCGAATTATTCTGCCAAGGAAAGTCAGCGCAGTTTTTAATTCCGGATCTAATCTTTGACTATATTCTAAAAAATAGGTTATACTCTTAATAGATGAATAATTTAAATAATAACATTATCTCTTCACTCGAAGATATTAAAGCTCAAAATATAACTGTTATAAATATCAATGAAATCAGCACGTTAACAGACTGCATGATAGTATGCTCCGGCACGTCTGATCGACATGTGATAGCTATAGCTAAATCGCTAATTTCCGATCTTAAGCAAAAAGGTTTTGACGTTAATGCTTATGAAGGATTATCAGAAGGCGAATGGGTTCTAATCGATGCTGGCGATGCCATTATTCATATCATGAAGCCAGAAACTCGAGATTATTATCAGCTAGAAAAATTGTGGCATAGCGCTCCGCAAGAAATAGTTGGTGCAGCTGCAGTTCAATAATTTAAAATTAATATGAAAATTCACCTGATTTCAGTTGGCAATAAAATGCCGGATTGGATTAATTCTGGTGTTAACACATATTTAAAACGTACTCCATGGGATATTAATTTAGTTGAGATTAACCCTGGAAAACGTCCGCAAAACTACTCTCCCCTCGATGCCATCAAGCAAGAAGAGCATGCTATTTCTAAGTATTTGGAAAAATTAGGGCCTGATAAGCTTATTGTATCTTTGGCAATAGATGGGACTAATTTAAGTACTGAAGAGCTTTCTACTAAAATTAAGCTGTGGGGCAATTATAACAAGCATATTTGTTTTTTAATCGGTGGTCCTGATGGACTAAGTCGAAAGTTTATTTCCCAAAGCCACTTCGCTTGGAGCCTTTCACGCCTAACTTTGCCCCATATGCTCGCACGAGTTGTTGTAACTGAGCAATTATATAGGGCATGGTCGGTACTAACTAGGCATCCTTATCATAAGTAAATTATGCAGTCGGTGTATTAGGTCTAGTTACACTAGTTACACTAGTTACAAATAAATCACCTAAATTGTCTAAACTGCTTAGATCTGGAGCTTGGCTATGTAAAGAAGCCGGTACAAAAGCCGCTGCTGATGGACTATCTTGTTGCGCACTTTGTTGATCTAAACGCGCTATAACACCATCGACCCGTGAAAGTAATGATACAAAACTTCTTCTCATAGATTTATCTTGCTCTTTTATACTCTCAATTTCTTTAGTAACTAAAGATAAAATCAATGAGTACATTTTGACGCGCTCTTCTAAGCCTAATATTTGTTGATCTTTTAAAGCATTTGATTTTTCTAGCTCAATAATTCTCAGTTCATGCCTACACATCATGATTCCCATAACACTAACAGCTTCATCTATGTTTACTGATTTTTCTTCTATGTTTACTGATTGCATAAGAATACCTTCTATTTAAATAAAGGGTTAATAATAACAACCAATATCTCGCTAGTCAACTAAGTTTTAAAATTGGGCTTATTTTTATGGATGATCTGGACCTTCGCTTACTACTCTAAAATTGTCTTCATCAGAAGAAGACAAAGAAATTACATCTTCAATACAACTTCTTACAACTGAAGGAATTGAAGAAGTTGATGAATCACTATCAGATGTCTCACCATCTTGTATTTGTAGCGGCGGAGTGAGGTGCTCTATTCCTTCTATTTTTTGAGATTCTCGACAACAATAATTGGTTATATGAATCAAGAAATCTATTATTTCATCGGCAGGAACTCCTGGCGTTGAAAGAAAATAGTTAATACCTGCTAGACCATTACCCTTTGTTATTGCATCAAAAAATACTATTTGATCTAGACGAAGAGATTTAGTAATTACAACTTGCTCTAATAAAGGAACCTTATATTGTTCAGTAGGATTACCGCATGTTGTTAAAGCCGAATTTTTAGGATTTAATCTTTTTTTGAATTTTTTATCCAATTCAGCAACATTACTACCTTGAGTTTCAACCCTAGCTGAAACTGCAATAATCCCGGTACAAAGAGCAACTATAAAAGTTGTTACACCGATATTAGTTTCAGAAGAAAGCCCTAACAACCTATTAATAAATAATATAGTTCCGGCACTTAAACTATAAAATAACAAAGAAAAAATAAATTGATTATCATTGATAATTTTAGCAATTCCTTTTGGCATTTTTACCTCCTTATTTATTCACAACATCACGAAATTTATAAATTTTTACTTCTACTCATCATGTTTTATATAATCAAATAATAATAAAGCAGATCCAATACACACACAAGAATCAGCAATATTAAATGCTGGCCAGTAATAATTTTTAATATAAAATAATAAGAAATCTGTTACCTGACCATACAATAATCTATCCCAAAAATTACCAAGCGCGCCACCCAAAATAAAACTTAAAGCTATTGCACGTAATTTATAATTTTTTGGCAATAAATAAAGCCAAATGGAGATAAATATTGATACGGAAAAAGATATAAAACTTAAAAACCAGCGCTGCCAACCAGAAAATTTACTAAGTAAACTGAAAGCAGCGCCTTTATTAAAAGCTAATGTTAGGCTAAAAAAACCTGGGATAATCACAAAATTTTCACGCAACGATAAATAATTTTGTGCCAGGTTTTTAGTAATTCTGTCTAAAATAATTAATATGAATGACAGAATAAAATATTTTATGATTACGTCACTACGCAAATTCCCTTTTCTCACCTGCTCCCTCAATATTTTCTATACAACGTGAGCATAGTTCCTCATGCTCTTTATTTTGGCCAACATCTGCACGATAATGCCAGCAACGCACACATTTTTTATTTTCTGATTTTTTAATTTCAATTTTAAAATCGTTATTAGCAGATTTTCTCAACTCAGCTGTTGCGGTAATTAATACAAAACGTAATTCATCACCTAATTTAGATAATATTTCATAACTCTTAGCATCAGCATGCAAAACTACTTCAGCCTGCAGAGCAGATCCTATTTCACCATTTTTTCTCAGCTCTTCAAGATTTTTATTTACATCTTCTTTAATAGAAAAAATTAACTCCCAGTCTGTATTGGAAATTTTTAAGCTATTTTCAGCTATTTGTGGGAAATCATTTTTCCATTGCTGTAAAAATAAAGATTCTGAATTATTTCCAGGCATATACTGCCAAATTTCTTCTGCAGTAAAGCTTAAAATTGGCGCCATTAAACGAACTAAAGCATCAATAACATGATACATCGCACTTTGCGCTGAGCGCCGTGCAATACTATCTTCTTGAGTAGTATATTGGCGATCTTTAATAATATCTAAATAATAACTTCCCAAATCAATAGAGCAAAAATTATGTAATTTTTGATATACCACATTAAAATGATATTTATGATATGCATCTGTAATTTCGCTTTGTAATTTTTGAGTTTTTAAAATCATATATTTATCAAGCTCAAGCATTTGATCAACATCAAGCATATTATGAGCAGGATCAAAGCCAGTAAGATTTGATAATAAAAATCGTGCTGTATTACGAATACGACGATATACATCAGAAACGCGTTTAAAAATTTCATCAGTAACTGTAACTTCATGACTATAATCAGTACTTGAAACCCACAAACGCAAAATATCAGCACCTAATTTATCGCAAATTTCTTTTGGTGAAATTCCGTTACCAAGAGATTTTGAAAATTTACGACCTTGTGCATCAACAGTAAAACCATGAGTAATAAGCTCACGATATGGTGCAGTATCATTAATTGCCATACCAGTTAATAGCGATGATCCAAACCAACCGCGGTACTGATCAGTTCCCTCTATATATAAATCTGCTGGATATCCTAGCTGTGAATCATGGCTCCCCACACAAAAGTGGCTAACACCAGAATCAATCCAAACATCTAATGTATCATTTGATTTATCATAACTATCAGCTTCAGCACCTAATAAATCATTTTTATCAATTTCATACCAAGCGTCAATACCTTTTTCTTCTACTTTTGAAGCAACTAATTCAAAAAATTCTTCAGTTTTCGGATGCAGATCACCTGTTTCTTTATGAATAAATAACGGTAATGGAGTACACCAAGTACGCTGCCGTGAAATACACCAATCCGGACGATTTTTAAGCATAATTTCCATTCGCTCATAACCCCAAGATGGATGAAATTTAATATCCTTAATCGCAATTAAAGCTTTTTTACGTAAATCATTTTTATCCATTGAAATAAACCACTGCGGAGTAGCCCGATAAATAACTGGTGTTTTATGACGCCAACAATGAGGATAGCTATGATTAATATCACTATTTTTTACAAGCCTAGATTTCTCATGCAAAAGCTCAATAATTACGGGATTAACTTTGGTAATATGCATCTTTTCAATAAAAGGCGTACCTTCTTTAAAACAACCATTACCGAGTAAATTATGCTCACACGGCAAATTATATTTTTTACCTAAAATATAATCATCAGGTCCATGCGCTGGAGCAGTGTGAACCAAGCCTGTTCCGCCATCAACAGTTACATGATCACCTAATACAAGCGGAACTTCTTTATCTAAAAATGGGTGTTTTAATTTAATATTTTCTAAATCTTTGCCAAGAAATTTATTTATAACTTTATAATTTGAAACTTCAAATTCAGACATTAAATTTTCAACTAAATCAGAAGCTAATAAATAATAATTATTATCTGCTTGAACTAAGCTATATTCAAAATCACGATTTACGGCAACTGCTTCGTTAGCATCAAGCGTCCAAGGAGTAGTAGTCCAAATTACGATATCAACTGGAGAATCAACACCAAAAAAACTAGAATCTACTGCTGTGAATTTTACATAGATAGATGGTGAAACTTTATCTTGATATTCAACTTCTGCCTCAGCTAACGAAGAATTACATTCAGTACACCAATAAACTGGCTTGTAACCTTTTTCCAAATACCCTTTTTGACAAATTATGCCAATTGCACGAATAATATTAGCTTCATAGTCAAAATTCATCGTCAAATACGGCTTATCCCATTGCGCAAAAACTCCCAAACGCATGAAATCTTCACGCTGTTTATCAATGTTCTTCTCAGCAAATTTACGACATTCTTTACGAAAAGTCGCCAAATCAACTTTGACACCCGGCTTTCCAATTTTCTTTTCAACTTCACGCTCAATTGGCAAACCATGACAATCCCAACCTGGAATAAGTGGGCTATCAAAACCACTAAAAGTTTTAGATTTAATAATAAAATCTTTTAAAGAACGATTTAGGGCATGACCAAGATGAATATCACCATTGGCATATGGAGGGCCATCATAAAGCAAAAATTTTGGCTTACCAGCCATTTTTTCACGAATTTTGTAATACGTTTTGTCCTCAGACCATTTTTTTAAAAATTGAGGCTCGCGCTGCGCAAGATTGGCCTTCATAGGAAAATCTGTCTGCGGCAAATTTAATGTATTTTTATAATCTTTTTTATTATTTTCGCTCATAATTCACTCCAATTCTTGTTACGTCCGCGCTAATTACCGTCATTCCCGCGCAGGCGGGAATCCAGTCCTAAAATACTCTTAGCCGCAACAACATCTAAATTTATCTGCTGCTTTAATTGCTCTAAACTATCAAATTTTATCTCATCGCGTATTTTAGCAATAAATTCAACTTTTATTAAGTGACCATACACATCTTCATTAAAATCAAATATATGAACTTCAAGCTTTGGCTTCGTGCCATTAAATGTCGGGCGCATACCCCAATTAGCAACACCAAAATAACTCTTATCATCAATAAAAATTTTTACAGCAAAAACACCACTTAATAATGGCTTTATATCAAATAACCTTAAGTTGGCGGTATGAAATCCAAGCTTGCGACCATTCTTATCTCCCGCAACAATCCGCCCCATTCGGTAAAAATCGTGCCCTAAAACTTCTTTTGCACTATCAAAATTACTTTCAACTAATAATTTTTTTATTAAAGAGCTACTAGATTTACACTTGCGATTAATAATAATCACTTCGAAATCATGGGTCTTAGCAAATTTTTGTAGCAATTTAACATCACCTTTTTTGTCTTTACCAAAGACAAAATCACTGCCAATAACCAACTTTTTAATATTATTATTAATTAAAATATTTTTAATAAAATCTTCAGGACTAAGACTTTTAAATTTATTACTAAATCTTAACGCCAGGCAATAATCAAAACCTAATTCTGATAATTTTTGCAATTTTTCTCGCAAACCAAAAATATTAGCTTTATTTTTAGTATGCGGATAAAAAGTAATGATTAAAGATTTAAGCTTATTTTCTTTAGAAATTTCTGTAGTTTTATCTAATAATAATCTATGGCCAGTATGCACACCATCGAAATTGCCAATGGTAGCTATTTTGGGAGACTGGTCATTCTGAATTGAAAAAATACTACGAAAAAATTTCATTGAGGGCCTATTCATTATAATTTCTTAGATGTCAAAATTCCCACAAAATCAACTCGCAATGTCCATAACATTATGCTGTACAACATTATGCTAACAACAATAATCTCTGCCATATGAGCCGCTGTAAAAAATCTTCCACTATATTGCCACGCTGCTAAATTTCCTTTTGAGGTTACTAAAAATAATACTAGTACGAAATTGGCACATAGTATTTTAGAAATAAATTTAATCAAATCAGGTTTGATTTCAATTATTTTTTGTTTAATTAATACTAACAATAACAATGAGCAGTTAATAAAAGATGAAAAACTTACTCCTATAGCGATGGCAACATGTTTGTAGCTAGATATTAATAAATAATCGACTAAAACATTTGCGCATAAACAAATAGCAGCTATTTTTACTGGTGTTTTAATATTTTTACGCGAATAAAAAATTGAAGTTAATAATTTAGCAAGAATGAAAAAATTCAGGCCACAAGCAAAAGCTTTTAGACTTAAACTTGATGAAACTACATCGTTAATAGTGAATTTGTCGCTATAAAATAAAACAAATAGCAACATATCTGACAAACAAAAAAGCCCAATTCCAGCTGGTATGCTAATTAACAACACCCATTTGAAAGCCCAATTGGCAGTATTATTAAAACCTTCTTTATTCTCTGCGGCATGCTGACGTGATAAATATGGCAAAGCAACTGTCGCAAGTCCAACGCCAAATATTCCAAGAGGAAATTGCATTAAGCGATCAGAATAATAAAGCCAAGAAATACTGCCATCGGGCAAAAGTGAACCAAAAGCAGTATCTAATAATAGCCCTAGCTGCGCAACAGAGGCACCAAACAAAGCCGGCACCATATTTTTTAAAATTCTTTTTACACCAATAAGATCACTATTTAAACTTGGCATAATTAATATGCCTTGTTTATATAAAGCGCATATTTGCAATAATAACTGTAAAATTCCACCAATAAACACCCCCCAAGCTAAAGCATAAATCGGTGTAGTAAAGAATCTAATTAGAAAAAAACAGGAGAATATTAAACTAATATTTAATAAAACAGGAGTAATAGCTGGAACAATAAATTTATTATAAGTATTTAATGCCCCGCCATATAAAGAAACTAAAGATATAAAAAATATATACGGCAAAGTGATAACCAATAGCTTAGCCGCTAATGTGAGTTTAGCACTAGCAAAATCCAAACCTGGAGCTGAAATTTTAATTAAAATTGGTGAGAAAAATATTCCAACTAAAACTATAAAAAATAAAATTAAACCTAAAATAGTATAAGAATTGGCAATTAATTTTTTAACATCAGATAAGCTTCGCGTCTCACGATACTCAGCCATAATCGGTACAAAAGCTTGAGCAAACGCACCTTCAGCAAATAAACGGCGCATAAAATTTGGTATTTTAAATGCTATCAAAAACGCATCTAATTCTGCACTTACACCAAAAACACGTGCAATAACAATATCGCGCATAAAACCTGCTATGCGCGATATAAAAGTCATACTACCAACGACTAAAGCATTACGTCCGATTCGCTCTTCTTTTTGCTGTTTCTTATCAATACTTAAGTCTTGGTTCATGATTTTTTAATTATTCTTTAGAATCTTCTTCTTTTAAAATTTCCACTAAACGTTTAGGAGGAACATAACCAGGAACTACAGTTCCATTTGGCAATAACATTGATGGAGTACCATTTAAATGTAATTCACGAACAACTTCAAGTGCAGCTGCAACTGGACTGTTTTTACAAACATCTGCTTTTGAAGCTTTGAATCTGTCGTGTTTTAATTTAGCAGAGTTAACCAATTCTCGCGCTTGTTCTGGGCTAGAGCACCATATTTTGGCTGCCTTATAGTATGAAGGAGAATCTAAACCAGCTCGTGGAAATGGCACATAACTAATTTCAATTCCTTCTTTGTCATAGCCTTTAATTTCTTCATGCAATTTACGACAATAAGGACAATCAACATCTGTAAATACCACTACGCGATATTTTTTATCTTTTGGCGTAAAGTTAATAAATGCATTAGCTGGCAAGCGATTAACAGCCGATAATCTCAAGCTATTTTTTGCATTTTCAGTAATATTACTTTTAGTTTTAACATCGATAACATTTCCAGCAAATAGATATTTACCATCCTCACTTACATAAAATATTTCAGCCCCGCTTTCTACTTGATAAAAACCTGGAACTTGGCTTTTTTCCATTTTATCTATTGTAATTTCAGGCAGAGCTTTAGATAAACTTTCTTTAACCTTTTCTTTAGTTTCAGCACTGGCAATTAATCCTCCTGATAACAACAACCCGATCACTAATATTTTTTTTAGCATATTTTCATCTCCTTTCGGTTTTAATAATCCATCAATTATATCGTAAAATCACCCCCGTGGGTGATGTTGCTTATGAATTTGTTGCAATCTAACTTTGGCGATATGAGTGTAAATTTGAGTAACAGAGATGCTTGTATGACCCAATAATAATTGAACTACTCGCAAGTCAGCGTCATTATTAACTAAATGAGTAGCAAAAGAATGCCGTAGTGTATGAGGAGAAATTTCCTTATTAATCCCTGCCATGGAAGCATATAATTTAAGTCGATGCCAAAAGGTTTGCCGTGTCATACCAACCCCTGATTTGCTAATAAAAATTACATCTGTTTTGGCATTGTGACGTGCTGAATTAATATATTTTTGCATCCAGGTTTGAGAGGTTTCCGCCATTGGAACCAAACGGCTTTTACCACCCTTACCACTGACTATACGCACTACTCCCTGTTTAAAATTAACATCATTTAGGGATAAATTAATAAGCTCAGAAACTCTAAGTCCACTGGCATATAACAGTTCAAGCATAGCCTTATCTCTTAAGCCTATATCAGTGCTTATATCAGGAGTTTTTAACAATATGATGACTTCACTCTCGCTTAGGTAATTAGGCAATTTACGCCCAATTTTAGGTCGATGAATATTAACAGTAGGGTCAAATTTCACAAGATCCTTATTCAATAAAAAAGAATAGAATTTTTTGATGCTAGATAAAAAGCGTGAACTAGTTCTGGCTGAAACTCCTGACTCTAATCTTTCTGCTAAATAAGTCTGTAAATCAGATTCGTTAATATTTAAAAGAGTTAAATTATTTTGATTAATATATTTTAGATAATTGGTAAGATCATAACGATATGAGGCTATCGTATTGTCACTTAGCCCGTGTTGCAACCAAAGATTTTGTAAAAAATCTTCTAAAGTTTTATGGGGGTTATCCATGTAAAATTATTGAAAAATATTGCAAATCCTTCTGCTATTTTGAGTCCTTTAGTCATTCCCGCGTTCACTTACGTTATTCCCGCGTTAACTTACGTCATTCCCGCGTTAACTTACGTCATTCCCGCGCAGGCGGGAATCCATAAATTATTTAGACGCCGCAGCTTCTTTTTTATGACTACCAACTTTTTCTTTAATACGAGCAGCTTTACCAGCTCTGTCACGTAAATAATAAAGTTTAGCACGACGCACGCTACCACGCTTAGTAACTTGTACGCTGTCAATTATATCGCTATGTGTCTGAAATACACGCTCAACACCTTCGCCATGAGAAATTTTTCTTACTGTAAAAGCAGAGTTTAAACCTCTATTACGCTTAGCAATAACAACACCTTCAAAAGCCTGTAGACGTTCACGGTTACCTTCTTTTACTTTAACTTGCACTACTACTGTGTCACCAGCAGAAAATTGTGGTATACCTTCTTTCAATTGTGCTTGTTCAATTTCTTGAATAATTTTGTTATAGCTCATAATTTTCTCCTGTAATCTAATTTTTATCTTTATATAAATTCATTAAATCTGGTCTTTTTTCTTGCGTTACTTTCAGTTGCTCTTCATAACGCCATTTGGCAATTTTTTTATGATCACCACTTAATAATACATCCGGCACTTTTGCGCCCATAAAATTTTCAGGTCGCGTATAGTGTGGACAATCTAATAAACCGTCTGAAAATGAATCTTGTTTACTTGATTCATCACAACCTAAAACTTCAGGCTTTAACCGAGTTACTGCATCTATAACGGCCATGGCTGGAATTTCACCACCCGAAAGCACATAATCACCTATTGAGAGCTCTTCATCGACATATTGGTCAATAATTCGCTGATCTATGCCTTCATAACGTCCACTAAGTAAAATTAAATCATCATATTGCGCTAAATTAAGCGCCTTCTCATGGTCAAATTTTGCACCTTGTGCAGACAAATAAATAACTCGGGTATTATACCCGCAAGATTTACGCGCTGCAAGTATTGCTTTCGATAATGGCTCTGGTTTTAACACCATTCCAGGCCCACCACCATAAGGCCTATCGTCTACTGTAGCGTGAGGATCGGAAGTAAAGTCACGGAGATTTAAGAAATTTATATCGACTAAGCCTTTTTTAGCTGCACGCGCAATAACACCATATTCTAAAAAGCCTGAAAATATTTCGGGAAACAAGGTTATAACGGAGAACTTCATGATTTAATTATTATTTTTTTACCAGTCTTCTTCCCAATCAACGGTAATTTTCTTGTTTTCTAAATCTACTGATAATATATATTTATTCAATATATACGGAATTAATATTTGCTTTTCATCATCCACACGGGAATCGGGATCAACAGCCAAAATATCATTAGCGCCAGTATTAAAAACGCTATCCACGTGACCTAATAATTTATTATCACGGTTATAAACAGCAAGACCTTCTAAGTCAACCCAATAATAACCTTCTTGTTCATTATCAATTTTTGGCAAATCTTCGCGTAAAACCGCAATACTTCTACCATTAAATATACGAGCTTCATCGCGATCTCTTATATTATTTAAGATAGCAACAATGTTTTGACCTTTTATTTGAAAATCTGAAATATCGAGATGCTGCCAATTTTGACCAGATAAAATGAAAAATCTTTTAAAATCAATGATATTTTCTGGGGGCTCTGTAAAAGACAGTATTTTTACATGGCCTTTTATTCCATGAACCCCGATAACTTTAGCAACTATCACATAAGAAGAAGTAGTCACGCCGCGTACTTAAGCTGCTGGAGCTCCTTTAGCGAATTCTTTAATCAAAGATTGAACTCTTTCACTAACCTGCGCGCCTTTTGCTTGCCATTGTTGTATTTGTTCAATATTTAACTGTATTCTTTTTTCTTGGCCAGCTGCTATTGGATTGAAAAAACCTAATTTTTCAATATAACGACCATCACGTGGATTACGAGAGTCAGTTGCTATAACATGATAGAAAGGTCTCTTTTTAGCTCCATGACGTGCCAATCTGATTGTTACCATATTTTCTTTTCCTCAGTGCTTTTTTTTAATTCTTAAATCAACTATAATTCGTGATTGAACACAGATTGTACGCGATTTTTACCAATTTGCAAAGTTTTTTATAATATAATTTAAGTTGAAAACCAAAATAATTTCCAGAGATGCGCATTGCATCTCACGCCAAAATATTAGTGATAATGCACTAAAAATATTAAAACGCCTCCAAAAAACTGGCCATGAGTCATATTTGGTTGGTGGAGCTATACGTGAACTCTTATTGGGCATGCATCCAAAAGACTTTGATATCGCTACTTCTGCAACACCAGAAGAAGTGCGCAAAATCTTTCGCAATAGTCGAATAATTGGCAAACGTTTTAAAATAGTCCATATTTTTTATGAAAATGAGACTATTGAAGTAACCACCTTCCGTGGTCATCATGATCATAAAACCTCAGATGAAGGAATGATCTTGCGTGATAATGTCTATGGGACATTAGAAGAAGACGCTATGCGGCGAGATTTTACTATCAATGCTCTATATTACACGATAGAAAATTTCAGTATTATTGATTATCTTGGCGGTGTTGAGGATATAAAGAATAAAATAATACGTACTATTGGTGATCCTGAAATTCGTTTTCGCGAAGATCCAGTTAGAATTTTACGTGCCCTGCGCTTTGCAGCAAAACTTGATTTCAAAATCCATTCAGTTACAGAAAATTCAATACGTGATAATAAAGACCTATTATCTAATGTTTCAAGAGATAGATTATTACACGAAGTACAGAAGTTATTCCTAACTGGACATGCTAAAAGCATGTTTAATATTCTAGAAAAGTACAAAATTCTCGAAATTTTATTTCCATTAACTGAAAATGCACTAAAAACTAAGCATGCACGTGAATTTTTAGATAATACTTTTGACAATACTGATGATCGATATCAACAGAATTTACCACTAGCACCAGCGTTTTTATTTTCATCTTTACTTTGGATTCCTTTTGAAAATAAGTACAAAGAAAAATTATTATTAAGTTACGAGGCAAGCTCTGATTTGTATTTTACAACAATGCAAGAGGTAATATTTGCGCAAAATCAATTTGTGGCCATACCACAATTTATGAGTAATTTTATTTACGATGTTTGGTTCTTGCAACTTAGAATGCTCAGAATTGGCACTAAATCTTGCTTTAAAATACATGAGCACAAAAGATTTCGAGCAGCCTATGACTTGTTGTTATTACGCGCAAAAACTGATGATAGTATTAAATAAGTAGCTGAATGGTGGCAAAAATTTGTTAATGCTGAAAACAAAGAAGCTCGCGAAAAGTTAATAAGAATAAAAAGAACAAATAATAAGTGAAAATAGCCATAGTAGCCCTTGGCAGCAATCTTGATGATCCTGTTAATCAAGTTTTAACTGCCATTGAAGAAATAAAAAGCAGTAAAGATATTACACTTATTTCTCAGTCCAAATTACACATAACTAAACCTGTTGGCGTTATTGAACAACCTGATTTTATTAATGCTGTTATTAAAATCAAAACTTCTTTACTCCCCATTGAGTTATTAAGATTTTTACAAAAAATAGAGCATTTACATGAGAGAATACGCGAAGTTAAATGGGGGCCAAGAACGCTTGACTTGGATTTAATTGATTATGATAATTTAATATTAAATACTCCTGAACTCATCCTTCCCCACCCCCACGCTCATGAGCGAGATTTTGTACAAATTCCATTAAACGAATTAAATTAAAAATCCTATTTTTTCTGATTTAAATAAAACAAAATTTATTTATGATAATATTCATGAATAAAAAAACTAACGGATTTTCATTAATAGAGCTGGTGATTGTTATAGCAATCATTAGTATTTTATTATCAATAACTGTACCTAATTATCAAAAATATATTATTAAAGCTAAATTATTAGAAGTGATGAATATCGCGGCTGAAATAAAAAGTAATATTATCGAATACTATATTTTAAATGATAATTTACCAAGCTCTAATAAAGATTTAGACTTAAATATTAATAGGTTACAAAAGAACATTGTTGAAAATATAGAGATAGATGATAATGGTATATTTTCAATAAAATTAAAAAATAAAAATATTAATTCTGAAATTAGAGGTAAAAAAATTAGTTTTACCCCTAATATTGATAAAGATAATATCGATTGGACTTGCAGAACAAATATCAGTAAAAATTATTTGCCGTTTAGGTGTTAATTTTTATTTATTCTTGCAGCAAATTCTTCTATAGTTTCGCCAATATTATAGTCAGCTAGCAGTAATGGAACACCATAATCTGCTTTCTTATAGTTGGCTTCTTCGCCACGCGCAGCTTTGTCATAGAACTCACTGCTTGATAGGAATTTTACCGCATGGTCAACATAACAAGTGCCAATCATATGACGAAATTCATGCTGAAAAATTATAGCTGCCATATTATCCAAACGGCCAGAAATTTTCTCTCCGTTTTCATCATAGGCCTCATATTCAATCCATTCATAAGTAGCTACTTCACCTAAAGGATGATTCTGAGCACTTAAGCACCCATGCCACCAAGAAATTTTATTAGCTGAAGCCTTTGTAATTATTGGATTAATAAAAACTTTCATTGGAAATGCTTGTAAATATGGCTCATCACTAGCAGGTTTAAAATCAATAAGAAAAATTTGTACATGCTCACCAATTTGGTTAGCGGCAAGACCAATGCCCTCACCACTAACTTTACGCTTCATAAGCTTAATAATCTTTTGGTATTTGCGTGAAGTTATCTCTTCTACCGGCACACGAGTGCAAGGAGTATAGAGAATTTCTTTACCTAATTTATCAGTGCATTGTACAAATTTTCCCATTTTTATAACCTCTAGATTCCCGCCTTTGCGGGAATGACGATAAAAGACTAACTAACTACTCCTTTTAAAGCAGCGCCAATTTCTGCAGGAGAGCGCACAGTTATAACACCAGCAGCTTCCAATGCAGCAAATTTTTCTTTTGCAGTACCTTTACCACCAGAAATAATTGCACCAGCATGACCCATACGTTTACCAGCAGGAGCAGTAACACCGGCAATATACGCAACAACCGGCTTATTAACGTTATCTTTGATAAATTCAGCAGCTTCTTCTTCAGCAGTACCACCAATTTCACCTACCATAACAATAGCTTTAGTTTGCGGATCATTTTCAAATTCATAAAGAACATCAATAAAGTTCATGCCTGGAATTGGATCACCACCAATACCAACACAAGTACTTTGGCCAAGCCCTAAGTCAGTAGTTTGTTTTACCGCTTCATAAGTTAAAGTACCAGAGCGTGAAACAATACCAATACTACCTGGAAGATGAATTGAACCTGGCATAATACCAATTTTACATTCGCCTGGAGTTATAATACCTGGACAGTTAGGTCCAATCATTTGTGCTCCAGTTTGCTCTAACACGTATTTCACTTCAAGCATATCCATAGTTGGAATACCTTCTGTGATACAAACGATAGTTTGAATACCAGCATCTAATGCTTCAATAATAGAATCCTTACAAAATGGTGCTGGAACATAAATAACAGAAGCATCAGCTCCAGTTTCTTCTACTGCTTCAAAAACAGTATTAAATACTGGTAATCCCAAATGCTCTTGACCACCTTTACCAGGAGTTACACCACCAACCATTTGAGTGCCATAATTTATAGCTTGCTCGCTATGATAAGTACCTTGTTTACCAGTAAAACCCTGACAAATTACTTTAGTGTTTTTATTTACAATAATACTCATATTAACCTCTCGCTGCTTGTACTACTTTATCAGCGGCATCTTTAAGGCCGTTTGCTGCTTCAAGTTTTAATCCACTTTCATTTAATAATTTTGCGCCAAGTTCAGCATTATTACCTTCTAAACGCACAACAACTGGAATAGTAAGATTTACTTCTTTTGCTGCTGCGATAATTCCATCAGCAATTAAATCACAACGTACAATTCCACCAAAAATATTAACTAAAATTGCTTTAACGCTTTTATCAGATAAAATTATTTTAAATGCTTCTTCAACACGCTCTTTAGTTGCACCACCACCAACATCTAAGAAATTGGCAGGATTACCACCATGAAGCTTAATCATATCCATCGTTGCCATAGCAAGACCAGCACCATTAACCATACAACCAATGTCACCATCTAATGCGATGTAATTTAGTTCATGATCTTTAGCACGGTTTTCACGTTCATCTTCTTGCGTTGTATCGCGCATTTTCAGAATTTCTGGCTGACGATATAGAGCATTATCATCAATGTTAATTTTACCGTCTAAGCAAATTAAGTTTCCTTCTTTGGTAATAACTAATGGATTAATTTCTATTAAACTCAAATCACACTCTTCAAACATTTTTACTAAATTAATTAAAATTTTAGTAAATTGTTTGATTTGCTCTGAATTTAAACCCATTGCAAAACCTGCTTCGCGTGCCTGATATGGCATAGCGCCTAATGAAGGTTCAATTAGTAATTTGAATATTTTTTCAGGTGTCTCTTCAGCCACTTTTTCAATATCAACACCACCTTCAGTTGATGCCATTACAACTATTTGTTGCAATGATCTATCAATAACAGCACCTAAATACAATTCTTTATCAATATTAGATGGAGCTTCTACCAAAACCTGACTAACTGGCTGACCTTTTTCATCGGTTTGATAAGTTACAAGGTTTTTACCAAGCATTGCAGCTGCTGCTTCACGGACTTGCTCTTTGTCACCAGAAACAATTTTAACGCCACCAGCTTTACCACGACCACCAGCATGTACTTGTGCTTTCACAACCCAAGTATTTCCCCCTAATTCTTCAGCAGCTTTTACTGCTTCATCTGCTGTATTTACAACAGCAAAATTAGGCACAGGCAAACCATATTTTTTAAACAAGCTTTTAGCTTGGTATTCATGAATATTCATTTAACAACAACCTCAAATAAAATACTTAAATATCTAGTAATAATCGACTAGGATCTTCTAATAATTCTTTAATAGTCTTTAAAAAAGTTACAGATTCTTTACCGTCGATAATACGATGATCATACGATAATGCTAAATACATCATCGGACGAATAACAACTTCACCATTTTCTGCAATTGGACGCTCAATAATATTGTGCATACCAAGAATAGCACTTTGTGGTGGATTAAGAATTGGTGTTGAAAGCATAGAGCCAAAAACACCTCCATTAGAAATAGTAAACGTACCACCAGTCATTTCTTCAAGAGAAATTTGACCAGCTTGTGCTCGCTTACCAAAGTCCTTAATAGTTTTTTCAATTTCTGCCATTGAAAGCTGATCTGCGTTACGAATAATTGGAACAACTAAACCTCTTTCACTTGAAACAGCAACACCAATATCATAATAACCATGATAAACAACATCATTTCCATCAATAGATGCATTAACCATTGGTGAACGCTTCAATGCTTCAACTGCAGCTTTCACAAAGAATGACATAAAACCTAATTTAATATCATGCTCTTTAACGAATTGATCTTGGTATTTTTTACGTAAATTAGCAACTTCTTGTAAATTTACTTCATTAAATGTAGTAAGAATTGCTGCGTCTTGCTGTGCTTTTACTAAACGCTCAGCAATTTTAGCGCGCAATCTCGTCATTGGCACACGTTTTTCAACACGCCCTTCTAAAATTTCTGTAGATACAGAAGATTTTTCACTACTTGAATTATTTGAAACAGCAGCAACATCTTGCTTAGTTACACGACCATCTTTACCAGATCCTGTTGCTGGAACCTGAGACTGAGTAAGTCCTGCTTCTTGTACAGCACGACGCGCTGAAGGAGATAAATCTGGAGTTTCCGTTTTACTTTCTTTTTTATTTTCTACTTTACTTTCTTGCTTAGGCTCTTCTTTCGGAGCTTCTTCTTTTGGCTCTGCGGCAGCGCCTTCTTCTAAAATACCTAAAACTTGTCCAGCAGTTACAGTAGCACCTTGTTCAGCACTAGCACTTTTCAAAATACCATCGGCAGGCGCTGGCACTTCAAGAACTACCTTATCTGTCTCTAAGTCAACTAAGTTTTCACCAAGAGAAACATGATCACCCGGCTGTTTATGCCAAGTAGCGACCATTGCATCTTGAACTGATTCTGGTAAAACTGGAACCTTAATTTCTGTCGTCATAAATTAAAAACCCTTATTTCTATTTTGTAGGCCAAAAGCGCGGTAATTATACCATAATAGCCATATTAATTAACTCTTTTTGTTCTCTCAAATGCACTGTTGCCAACCCTGTTGCCGGAGAAGCAGAAGCCGCACGACCTACATAACGCAATTTAGCATCATTGCTTAAGCACTCTCTAACATGGTGCTGACTGCTATACCAAGCGCCTTGATTCTTAGGCTCTTCTTGGCACCAGATAACATCTTTTGCATTAGGATACGTTTGTAACATATTTTTCAAAATTTCCGTTGGAAATGGATATAACTGCTCAACCCTAATAATTGCGACATTATTTTTCGTATATTCCTGCTTCATTAGTAATAAGTCGTAATAAACTTTACCGCTACACAGAACTATTCTGTTTACTTTTTCCTTTTCAACATTATCTTTCATATCTATATCATCTATTACTGGATAAAACTGACCGTCAGATAAATCATCAAAATTTGAAACAGCTAATTTATGACGTAATAAACTTTTTGGCGTCATAACTATTAATGGCTTACGATAATTACGTAACATTTGACGGCGCAATAAATGAAAAATTTGCGATGGCAAAGTTGGTACGCATACTTGCATATTATTTTGAGCACAAAGCTGCAAATAACGTTCTAAACGCGCAGATGAATGCTCAGGGCCCATTCCTTCATAGCCATGCGGTAACAGCATAACTAAACCTGATAAACGCCCCCATTTTTGCTCACCAGAGCTAATAAATTGATCTATGACTACTTGAGCGCAATTAGCAAAATCACCAAATTGTGCCTCCCATAAGCATAAAGTATCTGGTAATGTACTGGAGTAACCATATTCAAAACCTAAAACTGCATTTTCTGATAATAAAGAATTATAAATTTCTATGCGTCCCTGATCTTTTGATATGTTTTCTAATGGTAAATACTCTCTATTATCATCAGCACTATGAATAATTGCATGGCGATGGGCAAAAGTTCCACGTCCACAGTCTTCTCCAACTAAGCGAATATTATACTTTTCATCTACCAAACTTGCATAGGCTAAATTTTCAGCAAATCCCCAGTCCATAGGTAATTCGCCTTTTGCCATTTTTTTTCGCTGATCAGTTAAACGCTTAATTTGCACGCCTAATTGTATATCACTTGGAATGTTAGCAATTATTTCCGCATATTTTGCTAATTTTTCATGAGGAACAGCTGTATTTATTTTTTCATCCCAATCGGCCGTAAATTTTTCCCATAGCGAATTACTTTGATGATATGTAATACCAGGAACAACACATGCACCAGCATATAGCTTGCTACGATAATGTTCTTCAATATCTTTTATATCACCTAATTTTTGACTATCAGTAAATAATTGCGCAGGTGTTGGCATTTTTTTGATAACTTTATACATCACTGGCTGCGTAATAGTAGGATCGTCAGCTTCATTATGTCCATGACGACGATAACAAACTAAATCAATAACAACATCTTTTTTAAATTGTTGGCGATATTTTAATGCTAATTCAGCAGCAAAATACACATCTTCCGGACTATTACCATTAACATGAATTACTGGAGCGTCTATCATCTTAGCAATATCGCTACAATATTCTGTTGAACGTACATCATCTTTTCTATTTGTAGTAAATCCAACTTGATTATTTATCACTATTCTAATAGTGCCACCAATCGCAAAAGCCCTAGTTTGTGACATATTTAAAATTTCCATCACAACGCCTTGACCTGAAAATGCAGAATCACCATGAATACTGATGCCTAAAATTTCATTGCGATCAAAATCTTGCATTCTATCTTGGCGTGCACGAACTGATCCTGCTGCAACTGGAGTAACAATTTCTAAATGTGATGGATTAAAGGCTAATACCAAGTGCATATTTCCATCTTTTGTTTCCAAGTCAGAAGAAAAACCCATATGATATTTTACGTCACCAGAACCAGAATGATTATTGGAAAACCGTCCTTCAAATTCATTAAATAATTCTTGAGGCGACTTTCCTAACACATTTACTAAAACATTTAATCTACCTCGATGTGCCATCGCAATAGCAGTTTCCGCAATGTTATTTTTTATGCCATCATGAATAATTTTATTCAAAGCAACGATTAAAGCATCACCACCTTCTAATGAAAATCTTTTTTGACCTACATAGCGAGTGCCTAAATATTTTTCAAGGCCATCGGCTGCAACTAATTCGTTTAAAATCCATTTTTTTTCGTCAGCATTTAGATCTTGTCTTTTAGATTCAACTTGATCTTTAAACCAATTACGCTCCTCTTCTGAAAGAATATATTGATATTCAAAACCAAGTTTATTACAGTAAATAAAATTTAATTTTTCGACTATTTGTTTTAACTCAACTTCCCCTGAAAATAAATTTTCGGCATGAAATTTTTGTGTTAAATCACTGTCTGATAATCCATGATATTCCAAAGATAATTCATGCTGTCCTTTTTTCTCACGTAAATTTAAAGGATCAATATCCGCAGATAAATGTCCAAAGCTACGATAAGCATGAATTAGATCATTAACTCTTTCTTGTTTAGAATTGGATACAGCTGCAGGTGGAGCAGATGGAGCAACTTGCTGCGTAATAGTTGGCTTATAATTACGAAATTGCTCTCGCACTTCGGCGTGAGAGATATCTTTTACAGCACCAGAGCTTAATTGATTAAAATATTTTTGCCACTCATTAGGAACTGATTGTGGGTCTGTTAAATATTTTTCATAAAGATCATCAATATAACTTGGATCAGCACCCAAAGCCGAGGATTGCCATAATTCTTGCATTGATTTCATTGACATATTAATTACCTTTTAAGCTACCACTTTTACTTCTTCAGTTTCTTTTAATACAGTTAAATAATCAGCTTTATTAGCCATTAATTCTTTAAAAGATAACCACTTTTGATTTTTAATATCATATACATTACATTTACTAAATATGCTTTTTGCCTTGCTCCAAGTAAAATCATATTCATGAATGTATTTTCCATATTTAACTTTTAAATCTAAATATGCACGATGTAAATTATAAAATGGAATACGTGGATCAATATGATGTGGAGTATGAATTTTAATATTATGTGATAAATATCTTATAAATCTCGATTCCTTAATTATTGTTGTGCAATACAACATGCCTATAGTTTTATTCCAAGATTTATCAAAGAAAAATGGAATATCTGGGTGAGTATGATGGACATAAACTATAAAAGAGATACCATACATGAAAATCATTACTGGCAAAACAACTCCAGTTAAAACACCAATTACACCCCCTGCGTATAAATAACACAGTGCTGACATCGTTAAAAAATAAACTAATACATATATTTTTTCTAATAAAGCGCCGTTATATAGCATCATTTTTTTTAACCATACTTGGTTAATATAATGAAAAGCGTGAGTATAAAAATTACGTTCGATGCGATAACAAAACCTACCCCAAGAACTTAATGCTAAATATTCTTCTGGTTGTAACGGTTTCCAAATCCAATCGATCGGTGAAAAGGATGTAAATCCATGGTGAACCTTATTATGACCTAACTGCCATAAACTACAGCTGTGTAATGAAGGTAGCATTGTAAGCTGTCCCCAAAATAATCCAACTGATTTAGATTTAAACAAAGCTCCGTGCGCTGAATCATGCCCCCAAACAAAAAGCATCATAGTTCCACGGCCAGCAATAAATCCTCCAAGCAATTTTAATAAAATATTATTAAACATAAAAACCATTGCCATTCCAGAGGAAAAAACTGCTATATCTATCAATAGCCAAAAGTAAATTTTAAAGAAACTACGTTCATAACATTCTTTTGAAATATAGCTACGAACTTCAGACAATTTGACGTTTTTTAATTCGCTAAAAAAATGGTTTAATTTATTACTCATAAATATTAAAATGTCCCGATCTTAAAAAAATAACCAACGGAATTATAGCATAAATTATGAAATTTTTTATCGACACAGCAGAAGTTGCACAAATCAGAGAAATAGCCGAATTAGGTTTTGTTGACGGAGTAACGACCAATCCTTCCCTAATCGCTAAAAGCGGACGTCAATATACTGAGGTTGTAGCTGAGCTTTGTGAATTTATTGATGGTCCAATAAGTGTTGAAACAACTGCTCTGGACTATGAAACCATGCTTCAAGAGGGTTTAAAATTAGCCGAAATTGCTGACAATATAGTAATTAAAGTACCTTTAACTCCAGATGGACTTAAAACTTGCCGTGCATTACGTGAAAAAGGAATTATGGTAAATGTAACTTTATGCTTTTCTGCAGCTCAAGCTCTACTTGCAGCTAAAGCTGGCGCAACATTTATATCTCCTTTTGTTGGTCGCTTAGATGATATAGGCGAAGATGGAATGAAACTGATTGAAGAAATCGCCGAGGTTTATTTTAATTATGGTTTTGACACTGAAATTTTAGTAGCCTCTATTCGTGACGTTGAACATGTAAAACGTGCTGCATTAATCGGCGCAGATGTTGCTACTATTCCGCCAAAAATTGTGCATGAATTATTTAAACACCCACTAACAGATAAGGGAATTGATATGTTTCTTGCTGATTGGAAGAAAACTGGGCAGTCTATTCTTTAATTAGATCGTAGGTGCAGGCCCTATTTTTTTTGGTTTAGCTATAATAGGATGTGATGGTGAAATTGGCCTTCTAAAACTCGAAAAAACGGGAGATAAATCTCTTGGCGTCACAGGTCTTGAAGTAACACGCTCTAAAGGCACAGTAGAACCCATACATTCGCTGGAAAACATAAGAGTAAGAGTTGCTTGTAAACAACTTTCTGGTACTGGTATTTGTAAAACAAAATTTTTTCTACCACTTTGTCTCATTGCAATTGATCGCGATGAAACTGGTGTTCCCATTGGCGATAATTGGTGTGATGGCGGCAGAGATACTGACGAGTCTATTTTTTCTCTAGGAGGCGCATCTATAGAATCACAATCAGATGGATCAGCAAAAGTAACACTTTTTTGACAACTAAATTTAGATCCTATAGATGAAGATCTAGATCTAAGAATAGAACTAGTTTTTGGTGAATCTGGAGTTGTAGCAGCTGCAGCTGCTGCTGCTTCTGGTACAGATTTATTATCATCAGACGACAAAACTGAGCAAATTCTTAATGAATAAACAGAATCTGCAGGTAAAAGTGAAGATGGGTGACCATTCATAATTACTATCCTAAAATATATTAAGTTAACAGTCTAAATTTATACCATATCAAAAAAGCGCAGTCAAAGGAAATAATAGTATAATAATTATGAAAAAATGTTAATTACAATAAAATCAAGTCAATAGACTTAATTTTTTTATTAACTTTCTCAATTCTCGCCATAAACGTATGAATGGGACAAATACCAATCATAATCATATGGTCCAAACTCAAAAGTAAAAGAGTTATTAGGTTTTTTATCATCTAAATAAGAAACACCACAACAAGCAGACCAATCATTAGTAAAAGCTCCATTAGTGCAAGCCGCTAAAGTACTTTGGGTTGATTCATAAGCATAAAATTTATGATGCCAATTTTGATTAAAAACACCAGTATTCCAATTTTTCGCATATAAATTACAAACTGAAGCTGCAGGAATATTATTTTCATCATTAAAAATAACACTAACATAACTATATTTAGCTTCAAATTTTAGTCTTACAGGAAGCTCACTTCGATTAATACGAGTAATTATACAATGCGCAGAACTTCCACAATCTGTATAGGCAATCGTAATTCCATTTTTAGGAAAATATTCTGAATCTTTGAATAATAAATATGATGGTCCAGCAATAAGATTACTGCTAAATAAAACTAAAAAAATACTAATAATTTTTTTCATAATACTCATAAAAATTAAGACTCTTCGTCTATTAACTTAGCACGAATATTAGAAATTGCTTTAGTTGGATTTAATCCTTTTGGACATGCATCAACACAACTCATAACAGAGCGGCAGCGATAAACACTAAAAGCATCATCAAGCTCTGCTAGACGTTCAATTGTTGCGGTATCACGGCTATCAATTAAAAATCTCCAAGCTTGTAATAATGCTGCAGGTCCTAAAAATTTATCAGGATTCCACCAAAAAGATGGGCAAGAAGTTGAGCAACATGCACACAAAATACATTCATACAAACCATCTAATTTTTCGCGATCTGCTGGAGTTTGTAAATATTCTTTTGCTGGCGGCTCATCATTGTTAATTAAAAATGGCTTTGCTTTTTCATATTGCTTATAAAACTTCTTCATATCAACAATTAAATCACGCTCAACTTCAAGTCCTGGTAATGGACGTAAAACTATCGGCTGCTTTAATTCTGATAAACTAGTTTGGCAAGCTAAACCATTTTTGCCATTAATATTCATACCATCAGATCCGCAAACACCTTCGCGGCAACTACGACGAAATGATAAAGTCTCATCAAGATCAGCTTTGATCATTTCGATAGCTTTTAATAGCTTCATATCTTTAACATCGCCAATATTTAGATCGTAATTTTGCATGTATGGCGCATCATCATGCTCAGGATCAAAGCGATAAATAGAAAATTTTATAATAGCCATAAAAAAACCTCGTTTAATATACCCGCTCTTGCGGCTCAAATGTATCAACAAAATTTGGTGACATGTTTACATCACGATACCCCAAGCTACCATCACTAAAAGCTAAAGTATGCTTCATCCAATTTTTATCATCGCGTTTTGGAAAGTCATCACGTGCATGAGCACCGCGGCTTTCTTTACGTGCTAAAGCCCCAATTGCTGTTGTCCAAGCTACTTCATATAAATTATCAAGCTCAAGTGCTTCAATTTTTGCTGTATTAAATACATTACTTTTATCTTTAAGGTGTGCTGTAGAAATTTTATCTTTCAGAAGACGTAATTTTTCTACTCCTTCTTGCATTGATTCTTCAATTCTAAATACACCAAAATGCTCTTGCATAATGTCTTGTAGCTGTTGTTTACAGCTAGCAACAGATTCACCATCAGAGCTTTCAACCCAGCGAGTTAATCGTGCTGTATATTTATCCATATCATCTTGGCTAATAAAACCACGTGATAATTCATGCTTATCTAATTGCTCTGCAATATGCATACCAGCAGCACGACCAAATACGACTAAATCTAATAAAGAATTACTTCCTAATCTATTAGCACCATGCACAGAAACACAAGCGCATTCACCAACGGCATACAAGCCTTCTTGAATATTAACGTCACCATTTTTATTAATATTTAATACTTGACCATGAACATTAGTTGGCACACCGCCCATCATATAATGACAAGTTGGCACTACAGGAATTGGTTCTTCTATCGGATCAACATGCGCAAAAGTTTTAGCTAATTCACGAATACCTGGTAATCTTTTGTTAATAACTTTTTCACCTAAATGATCAAGTTTTAGATAAATATGATCACCCTTTGGTCCAACGCCGCGACCTTCTTTTATTTCTATTGCCATAGAGCGTGAAACAACATCTCGTGAAGCTAAGTCTTTTTTATTCGGCGCATAACGCTCCATAAAACGCTCACCATCTTTATTTACTAAATAACCACCTTCGCCACGTGATCCTTCCGTAATTAAAACACCAGCACCATAAATACCAGTTGGATGAAATTGCCACATCTCCATATCTTGCAATGGCAAACCAAAGCGAGCCGCAAGACCAAGACCATCACCAGTATTACTCATAGCATTAGTAGTAGAGGCATAAATCTGCCCTGCTCCACCAGTTGCTAATACAACTGCACGTGCTTCAAATAATACTAATTCTCCATCTGCAATATTGATTGCTAATACACCAGAAACTGCATCAGAATTACTTGCCTTAACTAACTCTAAGGCATACCATTCATTAAAAAATTGAGTTTTAGCTTTTACATTTTGCTGAAAAAGCGTATGCAATAATGCGTGCCCTGTTCTATCAGCTGCGGCACAAGTACGATGAATTAAATCACCGCCATAATTTTTAGTTTGACCACCAAAAGCACGCTGATAAATTTTTCCATTATCCATACGTGAAAATGGCATACCCATATTTTCTAGCTCATAAACAGCTTCAGGAGCTGCACGACACATATATTCTATACAATCTTGATCACCAATATAATCAGCGCCTTTTATTGTATCGTACATATGCCAACGCCAATCATCAGGCTCAGCGTTTGATAAAGATGCTGCCATACCACCTTGAGCCGACACAGTATGTGAGCGCGTAGGAAATACTTTGGAAATTACCGCTATATTATAATTATTACTAGCCAACTGATAAGCTGCACGTAAACCAGCACCACCACCACCAACAACTATAACATCAAAAAATTTACGAACTATCTTCATTACGTTTTAACCCCAAAGAATTATTGCGCCCCAAAATAGCACGCCTATTAAAATTAAAATAACAGTTACTTCAAATAACAAACGAACCACAGTGTTTTTTAAATAATCAGTAGCAACTGTCCAAAGGCCAATCCAAGCGTGTATCAAGAAGCTTAAAAGAAAAAATAAACTAAAAATTTTTATTTTTACATCACTAAATAAATTTTTTAATAAACTATAATCAATATGTGAGTGAGTAATAAAAAAGTAGGTTATAAATAAAAAATAACTAGCTAAAATAATAGCTGATATGCGTTGCCACAACCAATCTTGAACACCACTGCGCCCTAACGCTGTTGCATTTTTCATAAAATCCCCCATAACCATAAGGCTTCAATAACAACAAAAAAGATAGTTAGCGATAAAATAAGATAAGATGTGTAACAGCCAGATTTTTTAGATTCTGCAACTCCAAAATCCATAATTATATGCCTAACACCTGCTAATAAGTGATAAGTAAATGCAGCCCAAATACCCCAAACAATAAATTTTATCATAGGATGGCTTAACTGCTGCTGTGCATACACAAAGCCTTCTTCTGATTTTAAAGCACAACTTAAAAAATAAATTAAAATAGGCACCCCAATAAACAGTAAAACACCAGAAATACGGTGCAAAATAGATACTATTGCTGTTATTGGAAAACGAAAAGTAAACAAATCCAAATTCTTTGGACGCGATTTATTTGCCATAATGAAACCTTAAAATTTTATCGCCTAAGTATAGTCTAATATTTTAGCGTTTAGCAAGATCCTTATAATCTCTATTTGCCTCGCCGATATAAAGCTGGCGTGGACGACCAATTCTAAATCCTGGCTCGGTGACCATTTCATTCCATTGTGAAATCCAGCCAACTGTTCGTGCTAATGCGAAAATTACAGTAAACATTGATGTTGGAATGTTTAATGCCTGTAGGATTATTCCAGAATAAAAATCAACATTTGGATATAACTTTTTCTCAACAAAATACTGATCTTCCAATGCTATTTTTTCAAGAGCTAAAGCTAATTTAAATAGCTCATTATCTTTATTTCCAACCTCTTCTAACACTTCATAGCAAGTTTCACGCATAATTTTTGCTCGCGGATCAAAATTTTTATAAACTCTATGACCGAAGCCCATTAATCTAAATGGATCATTTTTGTCCTTAGCTTTGGCAATGTATTTATCAATATTATCAACAGAGCCAATTTCAGTTAGCATTTTTATTACTGCTTCATTAGCACCACCATGAGCAGGTCCCCATAAAGCGCCTATTCCAGCAGCAATACATGCAAAAGGATTAGCTCCTGTTGAACCAGCTAAACGTACAGTTGAAGTTGATGCATTTTGCTCATGATCAGCATGCAAAATAAAAATTTTATCCATTGCTTTTGCTAATACAGGACTAACTTGATATTCTTCACACGGCACAGCAAACATCATATGTAAGAAATTTTCAGCATATGATAAATCATTACGTGGATGAATAAATGGCTGCCCTATTGAGTATTTATAACACATTGCCGCAATAGTCGGAATTTTGGCAATTAATCTTACTGCCGTTAATTCACGTTGAGCAGAATCTTTAATATCTAAACAATCATGATAAAAAGAAGACAGAGCACCTACAACACTTAATAACATTGGCATTGGGTGTGCATCACGACGAAAACCTTGAAAAAATTTAATTAATTGCTCGTCAACTAAAGTATGGGTTTTAATTTGATTATAAAATTTTTCTTTTTGATCCTTATTTGGCAAATCGCCATGAAATAATAAGTAGCATGTTTCTAAATATTCTGATTTAGCTGCCAATTGTTCAATTGGATAGCCTCGATGTAATAAAATCCCTTTATCGCCATCGATAAAAGTTATTTTAGATTTGCAAGCTGCAGTTGCAACAAAGCCAGGATCATAAGTAAAAAAGCCTTGCTTGGTTAAATTCGCAATTTCAATTACTGGAGCACCGAGTGTTCCATTTATAACATTTAAATTAATTTTATTATTATCAATTAAAATTTCAGCTTGCGCTTTATTATTCTCAGTCATGATTTATTTTTTCATTTAAAAAATAAATTGTACTAAAAATATTTGTTTTTCGCCACCAAATCAAGTTTACTTTAGCGCTTCACGCGGTTCGACAAAGTCACATTTCAATGAGTCCGCAACGGGCTTATTGGTAATTTTCCCTTGAAATACATTTAAACCACTTAAAAAATGATCGTCTGATAATAAAGCTTTTTTATATCCCATGTTAGCTAATTTAATTGCATACGGCAAAGTTGCATTATTTAATGCTTGTGTCGAAGTTCGCGCACAAGCTCCAGGCATATTTGCAACACAATAATGAATTATGCCATCAACAGAAAAAGTTGGCTCCGCATGAGTAGTCACATGACTAGTTTCAAAACACCCACCTTGATCAATTGCAACATCAACCACCACTGAACCAGGACGCATTTTTTTTATCATTTCTTCAGTTACTAATTTCGGAGCTGCAGCACCTGGAATAAGAACTGCTCCTATTACTAAATCAGAATCTATCACCGCTTCTTCTAAATTATATCTATTAGAATATAAAGTCTTAAGATTTGAGCCATAAATATTCTCTAACTCTCTTAACCTGTGCAATGATAAATCTATTACTGTCACATCCGATCCCATACCCAAAGCTATCTTAATAGCAGATGTACCAACTACACCCCCGCCAATAACAGTAACTTTCGCTCTTTGTGTACCAGGAACACCTCCCAATAATACACCACTACCACCTTGCGGTTTTTCCAAGCAATACGCACCAGCCTGAACACTCATGCGCCCAGCCACTTCACTCATCGGAGCTAATAATGGCAAACCACCAAATTTATCAGTTATTGTTTCATAAGCTATTGCTATACAATTTGATTCTTGTAACAAAGCTGCTTGTTTTGGATCTGGAGCTAAATGTAGATAAGTAAAAAGAACCTGATCTTGAGAAAGCATTTTACATTCTTGCGGCTGAGGCTCTTTAACCTTAATAATAAGTTCAGCTGTTGAAAAAATATCTTGTGCGGTCAGCAAAATTTCAGCGCCAGACTTAATATAATCATCATCATAGTAGCCAATTGCAGCACCGCCATTAGTCTCAACATACACCTCATGACCATGACTTACTAGCTCTTTAACGCTAGCTGGAGTTAGGCCAATTCGATACTCATTATTCTTTATTTCTTTAGGAACACCTATTTTCATATGCTATACTCAAAAAAATTAACAATACTAAAAAACATGACTAAGTCTTTAAAATACTTACTAATAATAACTACAGTTTTTTTAGTTGCCGTCGCGGCTTTTTTATATTATCGACATTTAATTCAGTTTCCTGAAACAGATGATGCGTATGTTAAAGCAAATATTTCTCAAATAGCAAGTCAAGTTTCAGGAAAAATTAATAAAATTTACGTCACAGATAACCAAAAAGTCAATAAAAATGACAAATTGTTTGAAATAGACCAAAGTAGCTTTATTTATGCCCTTGAAAAAGCTCAAGCAAACTTAAAAATTGCTAAACAAAATTTAGGCGCAAATATAGAAGGACTTAAAGCTGCTAGCGCTAATATTGAAATGCACAAAGCACAACTTAATGTCGATAAAAAAAATTATAATCGCATCAAGACGCTATTTAACCAGGGACAAACTACAGCGGCGTTATTAGATGATACACAAGCTAAAATGGAAGTAACACAAGCCTCTTTAACGGCCTCTAAGAATAATTACTTAAAACTAAAGAATTTAATTGGCGATGAACCATCAACTAGCGCCGAAATACAAAGCGCGAAAGCAGCACTTGATGATGCAGAATTAAATTTAAAGCACACTATAATTTATGCTTCAGATAAAGGGGCAATAAGTAATTTTAATTTAAGACCAGGTGACGTTGTTCAGGCCGGACAAAATTTATTTTCAATAATTGAAGATAATAGTTATTGGGTCGCTGCTAATTTTAAAGAGACTCAGCTAACACGTATAAAAATTGGTCAAGAAGCTATAATATCTATCGATATGTACCCTAATAAAAAATTTAATGGTGTTGTGGAGAGCATAAGCTCAGGTAGCGGAAGTACTTTTAGTGTATTTCCTGCAGAAAATGCAAGCGGCAATTGGGTAAAAGTTACACAACGTTTTTCTGTTCGAATAAAAATTACTGAAAATGATCCTAACTACCCTCTAAGAGTTGGTGCAAGTTGCACTGTTGAGATTAATACTAACTCATAAGTTTTAATGCAAAAGGCAATAGAATTAAATAGTGATATAGATAGCGGGAAAAGATTAATCATAACTTTTGCCGTTATGTGCGTATCTGTCATGGAGCTTCTCGACATGACCATAATCAATGTCGCTTTGCCTGACATGATGGGGGCGCTAGGAGTTGACGTTAGCCAAATTACGTGGATTATGACTACTTATATAGTAGCTGCATCTGTAATGATGCCATTAACTGGCTTTTTAATTACGCGCATGGGGATCAAAAAAGTATTAATGTCTAATATTATTGGTTTTGGCTTATCATCATTAATATGCGGACTTGCTCAAAACTTTACAATTATTATCATCTTCCGCTTTTTGCAAGGGGCTTTTGGGGCGGCATTAGTACCAATATCACAGACTGTACTTCGCACTATTTACCCTAAAGATCAACAAGGAAAAGCCATGGCCATTTGGGGAGTGGGAATTATGGTTGCACCTGTTTTAGGACCAACAATTGGCGGTTATATCACACAACTTTTAAGCTGGCGCTGGACTTTTTTTGTTAACGTGCCGGTGTGCTTTTTAGCCTTTTTTATGGTGGTAAAACATATTCATAGCCCTGAAGGAAAAAAAGTTTTTATTGATAAACTTGGCATTGCTTTGATGGCTATTTGGGTTATGTGCTTACAAATGTTTTTAGATCAAGGTGATAATAAGGGCTGGTTTGATTCTTTAGAAATATTAATATTTTTTGTTACTTTCATAATTACTTTTATATTATTTATCATTCATGGACTGACTTATGAAAAAAGTATTATTAATTTAAGATTATTTAAAGATCGTAATTTTGGTGTAGCCTGTTTAATTATTACTACTTTTGGAATAGGACTTTTTGGAGGAATGGTTCCTGGAGTATTATTATTACAAAATTTATTAGGATATCCGGTAATTACCACTGGCGAATTATCTGCACCACAAGGCCTTGCTAGCGCTACTGCAATGATAATAGTAGGAAGATTAGTTAATGTCGTCGATAATCGTAAATTAGTAATGTTCGGCGTACTATGCACTGCCCTTGGCTCTTATATAAAAACTTATTACAACTTAGATATCAGTACCTGGTTTATAATTTGGCCGCAAATTATCATGGGTATTGGTATGGGATTTTTCTTCGTGCCTCTTGCAACTATAGCCTATAACACTATACCAGCAGAAAAAGTCGGGGAAGCAGCAGGGTTATTTAGTTTTTGCCGCAATGTTGGCAATTCTGTAGGAGTTGCAATAACTACAACAATTTTATCTCGTACTATGCAAATAAATTGGCAACAATTAGGAGAAAATATTAATCCTAATAACCCTGCCATACAAAAATGGCTATTTGAAAGTGGCTATAAAACACTAAATATTAATTCTCTATCTCTTTTAAAATATCAACTACAGCGTCAAGCACAAATGATTGCCTTTATTGATGTATTTTATTTTGTTTCAATTTGTTTCATATTATTATTTCCACTACTTTTTTTAATCAAAAAATCTAGCACAAAATAAATTCTAGACTTTATACTCCTCGTATGTTATAAAAAATAATTACACTAATATTTTATTTTATTACAAACATTATGGAAAAATTAGATTCTGATCTTCGAAAACTTAAATTGGGTTCTAATCTTCGTAAACTGTTAAAAAAAGAACACTTAAGTGAGGCTGCTTTGGCACGTTTAACAGGCATACCTCAACCTATGATTAATCGTCTTGCTAAAGACAAAAACACTAATCCTAAATTAGAGACATTACAACCAATTGTTGATTATTTTTCTATAACTTTTAGCCAATTATTAGGTGAGGAGCCTTTGCCTTTTGAATTTAATGAAAATGAAGGTGGTTTATATAAAGAAGTGCCTCTTTTGGCAATCAATGATGTAATAAATGATAGCAGACCTAATCTTGGCGTAGAAATTGTGCCAACTAATATATTAGTCACCAACCAAGCATTTGCAATTAAAGTTAACCCTGAAGTCGATCAAAAATTATTTGCGAATAATTCATTGCTTATTTTTGAACCAAATAAAAATTATGCCATAAATGATGTTGTATTAATAAATCTTGGCAACGATTTAAAAGTTGAAAAATTAACAACTGAAAATATAGCTCTTTTGAATACAAAAAAAATATTAGCTGTATTAATCGAGTCAAAAAATAATTATTAATTTTTTAATTAATGAATAAAAGCGCTGTTTTACTGATCAATCTTGGCACCCCATCATCTCCTAATGTTAGCGACGTAAGAAGATATCTTCGTGAATTTTTATCTGATCCTAAAGTTATAGACTTACCGTTATTACCAAGATTTGTTTTGGTGAATTTGTTAATTGCTCCTTTTAGAGCGTTTAAATCTAGTAAAAATTATAAAAAAATATGGCTTAAAAATAATAAATCGCCATTATTATTTTATAGTGAAAATCTAAGAGAAAAGTTGCAGAAAGAATTTCTAGATTCCCGCCTTCGCGGGAATGACGGACTTCGCGGGAATGACGGACTTCGCGGGAATGACGGACTTCGCGGGAGCACAGAGCCAAGCGAAGCCAATGAGAGTAGTGAGTTTTTCGATGTTTATTTGGCAATGCGCTATAGCAAAAATAACAAAGAATTAAGCATAGAAAATAATATTGAAGAAATAATTAAAAAAAATTATCAAAAACTAATAATCTTACCGCTTTATCCACAATACGCGACATCTAGCACAGGTACAGTTATAAGCAAATGTCTAGAAGTTTTAAGTAAGCATGAGCATACTCCTGAATTAACAATAATTAATAATTTTTATAAAAAAATTAATTATTTGGATGCTAAGGCTGAAATTATCAAAAATAATTTATTAACTCAAAATTTAGATCACATTGTATTTAGCTATCATGGAATACCGGTGCGGCAAAATACTGGTAGCAATAATTATGAAATGCAATGCTATGAAACAACTCAATTATTAGCTGAGAAATTAAATTTACAAGAAGATCAATATAGCCTTGGGTTTCAATCAAGACTCGGAAAACTACCATGGCTTACTCCAGACTTGGAAACTGTATTAGCTAAATTACGAGAAAAAAATTGTAAAAATATTGGAATTGTTTGCCCTTCTTTTGTTGCTGATTGTCTAGAAACATTAGAAGAAATTAATATATCTCTAAAAAAATCATGGAAAAATATGGGTGGGGAAAATTTAATTGTTTCCCCTTGCCTAAATGATAGTGATATTTGGGTGAAAAATTTATTTACTTTATTGACTCAGTATGCCTAACATAAGGTAGTTATTAAGAACAAGGAACGTTTTTATGCTATCTGAAACCACAATAAGTGCTCTTGAGCAGTTATCACACATACCTATTATAAGAAGTCTATATAATAAATTAATATCTCTGCCAAAATCTCAAGATAAAAAGACGATTATTGAATCTCAAAAAGCTATTCAATTCACTCACCATACAGTTATAGCCAACCCTGAAATATACAATCAAATTACTGGGCTTAAGGAAAAACTAAGAAATATTTTTATACAAGAGATAAATAATTATTATAGCGATAAATTCGACATAATAAGCCTAGAAAAAATAAATGAGCTGGATTCTGATAGAATTTTTGTTGCAGAGAATGGGATTGTTTATGATTTTTTATGGTTATCAAAACATATACGACAAAATAAAAAATTTATTAATTATTATAGAGAAGAATTTTCTACTGCCGATATTGAGATATTGCGTGCGATGGATTTATACCATAAAGAAAAATTACCGACCAGAAGAGAGTTGCTTGCACAAAGAATAAATGACACCCCCTTTTTAAGTAAAAACTTAGGAGCATTTTTAAATATTTTTTTTGAAGATGACCCTGAGGATTACGACAGATTATTAAATATTTTGGCTGACAATTTCGAAACAATTTCAATTTTCACAGAGATATTAAATATATTAAACGATAGCAAAATAAGCATAAATCGTGAATTAATTTTATTTTTAATAAAAAATATCAATTATGCTGAGCACATTTTAAGCTTTATAAAAAACATTGATGGCTTAGAGGTTAGCTGTTCAAGAATAATATATAAAAACTTATATATCTATTTAGAAAAATTACATGAAATAACTATAATAAAAAATATTTTAGAAAAAAATTTTGTTTTACCAGAATCAAAATTAAGCTTTATATTTTTATTAAAAAATATTGAAAATATAATTGATTATGCAAGAATCTTAACTCTTTGCAATAAATATGCTGGTGTTATAAACGGAATATTTTGCAGTTATCTTAATGAAATTAAAAGTTGCCCTGGTAGATTTTACGATATTATCTCTTTATTAAATAGTCGGCACATATTATCTTCTGAATTAATAAATAACCTCATAAAAGCTACTACTCCGCTTGAGCAAGAAAAATTTTTTGATTATGTTTTTAATGCTTTCATTTTTATGACCGAAACAGGATTGCTAACACATGAAACTGCTACAGAGGCTTTGAGATATATTTTTATTTTTGATAATAAAGATTTAATTTCAAAATTAAATTCTATCAAACCATCTAAAGAAGCTCCCAATAAAGCTTATAAAGAAATAAAAAATAGCATTGATAAAATATTAGCAAAACCTAGAAATACTGCCTGTGGGGATATGCCAAAATGCAGTATTATGTAGCTTGAAGTACTGAAAAAATTCTTTTTGTTACTTCAGAAACTTCGCCAACGCCATTAATTTCAAAGTATTTTATATTTTCTTTATCTTTGTAAAAATTAACTAACGGCAATGTTTCATCACGATAAACTTTCAAGCGATTTTTAACCGTATCTTCTTTATCATCTGGACGCTGAATTAAATCTTCGCCAGTTATATCGTCTTTATTTGCTAATTTTGGTGGATTAAATTTAACATGGTAATTACGCCCTGAAGCTTGGTGAACTCTACGGCCAGTTATTCTTTCAAGAATTAAATTTTCATCTACTTTCAATTCAACAACAAAATCTATTTTAATTCCTAAATTATCTATAGCTTCGGCTTGACCAATAGTTCGTGGCACACCATCTAATAAATAGCCATTATCGCAATCTGGATATTCAAGACGAGATTTTACTAAACCCATAATTATGTCATCAGAAACTAACTCACCAGCATCGATAATTTTTTTAGCTTTAAGACCAAGCTCAGTTCCATTCTTAATTGCAGTGCGCAAAATGTCGCCAGTTGAAATTAAAGGAATTTGATAATATTCACAAATTTGCTGTGCCTGAGTGCCTTTGCCCGCCCCAGGAGGACCTAATAATATAATTCTCATGTGGCGTATTATAATGATTTTTGATATGATTTGCGAGCTATGAATAACATTAATAATAACATCCGCTTAATTGCTGAATTTGAGCCACAAAGCTCTGTACAACTTGTTTGGCCAAGTAAGGATAATTCACCATGGAGTGAATATTTTCCTGAGATAGAAGAGTTTTATACAAAACTTAAAAATATAATTGAAAAATATCAAGATGTTACGGTAATACACCAGCCGACAAATGATACCTGGGCTCGTGATATTTGTGGAATATCTGTCGAACAAGATGACAAAAGTGCAATAGCCAACTGCCAATTTAATGGTTGGGGTGACAAATTTCCACATGATTTAGACGATAAATTAACCGAAAGTTTATACAAAGATGGTATTTACGGGAATAAAAAAATTTTTAATATTCCTTTTATACTCGAAGGAGGTAGCATTGATTCTAATGGTCAAGGACTGGTTTTAACCACCGAATCTTGTCTCTTAAACCCCAATAGAACGAGCAATACACGTCTTGAAATAGAGCAAAAGCTAGCTACCTATTTAGGAGTTAAGAAAACTTTATGGCTTGAATATGGTCGATTAGAGGGCGATGACACTGATGGTCATATCGATAATTTAGCGCGCTTTGCTGATCATGAGACAATTTTATATCTTAAGTCTTATGATGAACTAGATCCATTACATATGGAGCTTGATTATATGGAGCAGCAACTGATTGATATTGCTGTAGATAATAACTTAACCCTAGTTCCTCTTCCTCTTCCTCCTGCTGTATATAGCAGATATGAAGACGATAAAAGATTGCCAGCGAGTTATTTAAATTTTTTAATTATAAATGGCGCAGTCATATTTCCAACTTTTGATGTAAAATCTGATAAAATAGCTGAAAATACGCTAAAAGATGCGTTCCCGGGACGTGATATTATTGGCATTGATAGCAGAATTACTATTGAACAAGGTGGAAGTATTCATTGTTTAACTATGCAAGTGGCAAAATAAAAGTACGGCTTTCCCGCGTAAGTACGTCATTCCCGCGTAGGCGGGAATCTAGTTTCTGGATCCCCGCCTACGCGGGGATGACGGTAGAGACACTGGGATGACGGTAGAGACACTGGGATGACGGTAGAAAAAAATAAAATATTAATATGAAAATAAAAACATCGGCAATTCAATTAAAATTTTTATCTTTGACAGAGCAACGAGATTATATTGCTAAAGAAATAACAAAAGCAGCTGAACTTTCTAAACTTGTTGTATTACCAGAATTACACAATACTAATTATTTTTGCCAAGAGCAAAATGTCGATAATTTTGATTTAGCAGAAACCATCCCAGGCCCAAGCACTGATTTTTTTAAAGAATTAAGTAAAAAATTGAATATTGTTTTGGTAATTTCTTTATTCGAAAAAACAAAAGAAAATAAATACTTTAATACCGCTGTAGTTTTAGATAATGGAATCGTTGCAGGAAAATATCGCAAAACACATATTCCAGATGATCCTGGTTATAACGAAAAATTTTATTTTACTCCTGGTGATTTAGGATGCAACCCGATTGAAACATCTATTGGGAAATTAGGTGTTTTAATTTGTTGGGATCAATGGTTTCCTGAAGCAGCGCGTGAAATGGTACAAAATGGTGCTGAAATTTTAATTTATCCAACAGCTATTGGTTTTGAACCAAGCGACTCACAAAGTGATCAGCAAAAACAATTAGAAGCATGGATTACAATTCAACGTGCACATGCTATAGCCAATGGCGTTTATGTTATAAGTTGTAATCGAATTGGTTTTGAGAATGCGCCTAAATCCCGTACGGATTTATCAGGAATAAATTTTTGGGGTAACAGTTTCATCTGCGGCCCGCAGGGAGAATTTTTAACTCGCGCATCAACAGATAAATGCGAAATAATTTCGACAGAAATAGATTTAAATCACTCAAAAAAAGTTCAGCATTTATGGCATTTTAGTCGAGATTTATGATACTCTATCGCTCAATGAAATTGACAGGATTTTTTCATGAGCACAATACAATACAACATGCCGCAAGGCGTAACTGGAATAAGTCACGACATATTTCACCTGCATATGACGATCTTTTGGATTTGCGTTGCAGTTGGAGCTGGTGTTTTTAGTGTACTTATTTATTCCTTAATTGCACATAGAAAATCAACTGGGCGCAAACCAGCAACTTTCCATGAAAGCACAGCAATAGAAATAATTTGGACTATCGTACCATTTTTAATTTTAGTAGCAATGGCTGTTCCAGCAACAAAAGTTTTAATTAATATGCATGACACCTCTAAGGCTGACATGAATGTTCGAATAACTGGATATCAATGGCGTTGGGAATATGAATATTTAGGTGAAGGAGTAAAATTTTTTAGTAATCTAAAAACCCCGCAAGAAGAAATTGATAATCTTGAGCAAAAAGACAAACTCTATTTATATGATGTTGACAATCCTTTAGTTGTTCCAACTAATAAAAAAATTCGTTTTTTGTTAACTGCTAATGATGTTATTCATGCTTGGTGGGTACCATCTTTTGGTGTAAAAAAAGATGCCATTCCTGGATTTATGAATGAAGCCTGGACAAAAATTGATAAACCAGGAATTTATCGCGGGCAATGCGCCGAGCTATGTGGCGTACGTCATGGATATATGCCAATAGTAGTAGAAGCAAAAAGTCCTGAAGATTATGCGAAATGGTTAAAAGATAAACAAAAAGGTTAAAAAATATTATGAGTAACGAACACCATCATGGAGCTCCAAAAGGATTAATGCGTTGGGTTTTAACAACCAATCATAAAGATATCGGCGCTTTATATTTATGGACTAGCTTTGCAATGTTTTTTATCGGTGGGATATTAGCCCTAATGATAAGATCTGAGCTGTTCAAGCCAGGTTTACAGTTTTTTAATCCTAATTTTTTTAATTCATTAACAACCATGCACGGATTAATCATGGTATTTGGCGCTGTAATGCCTGCCTTTACTGGATTTGCCAACATCCTAATACCCGTACAAATTGGTGCTCCAGACATGGCTCTGCCTCGTATTAACAACTGGAGTTATTGGTTATTACCTCTTGCTGGCTTAATTTTAGTTAGCACATTTTTTATGGAAGGCGGTGCTCCAAACTTTGGTTGGACTTTCTATGCCCCACTATCAACTACCTACGCTCCTCCTAGCACCGACTTTTTTATTGTCGCTGTGCACATGCTGGGTATTTCTTCAATTATGGGTGCGATAAATATTATCGTAACTATATTGAATATGCGTGCTCCAGGTATGAAACTTATGGATATGCCGATTTTCTGCTGGGCTTGGCTCATAACTGCCTTTTTATTAATAGCTGTAATGCCGGTACTTGCTGGAGCTATTACAATGATGTTAACCGACAGAAATTTCGGCACTAGCTTTTTTGAAGCCGCTGGTGGCGGTGATCCTGTTCTGTTTCAACATGTTTTTTGGTTTTTTGGTCACCCAGAAGTTTACATTATGATTTTGCCAGCCTTTGGAATTATATCCGAAATCGTTCCAACTTTTTCACGCAAAAGGTTATTTGGTAAAAATTCTATGATATATGCGACAGCTGCTATTGCAATAATGTCGTTCATGGTATGGGCACACCACATGTTTACTACTGGCCTACCATTGGCTGGTGAATTATTTTTCATGTATGCAACCATGCTAGTAGCAGTACCTACTGCAGTTAAAGTTTTCAACTGGACAGCGACTATGTTTCGCGGCGCAATAACATTTGAACCACCGATGCTATTTGCAATTGCATTTATATTCTTATTCACCATTGGAGGTTTTTCAGGAATGATGCTATCTATCGCTCCTTCTGATTTCCAATATCAAGATACATATTTTGTAGTAGGACATTTTCACTATGTTTTAGTACCTGGAGCGGTATTTTCAATAATTGCTGGAGTTTACTACTGGTTACCAAAATGGACTGGAAATATGTACAGTCAAACATTAGCTAAATTTCATTTTTGGCTATCAATAGTTGGCGTAAATATGACATTCTTTCCAATGCACTTTGTTGGACTAGCGGGCATGCCACGCCGTATTCCAGATTACGCTTTGCAATTTACAACTTTTAATAGCATTGCAACTATTGGAGCATTTATTTTTGGATTATCACAATTATTATTTTTATATATCATAATAAACTGTATACGTGGTGGTAAATACAAAGCGACTTCTCGAGTATGGGAAGCAGCTGAGGGTTTAGAATGGACCTTGCCATCTCCTGCTCCATACCATACATTTACTGTACCAGAAGCTGTAGATGTAAATAATTTAAAATACGAAGTTGAAGAAAAAATATTTACTGCGAATAAAGTAGAATATCAAAATGAGCCAGCCTAAAAATAAAAAATTACTTATTATTTTAGGATTTTTAGTATGCGGCATGTTTGCATTTTGTTTTGCATTAGTGCCGCTTTACAATACTTTTTGTAAAGCTTTTGGTATAAACGGTAAAACTTCTGGTCGTTATGAATATAGTGGCGCATTAGAAGCTGATCCAACCAGAACTATAACTATAGAATTTATTACCAGCGTTAATAACAACATTCCATGGAAATTCAAACCCAGTGTGGGCTCTATAAAATTACACCCTGGAGAATCAAAACAAGTAAATTTTATTGCAAAAAACTTATCTAATAATCAAACTACTGGCCGTGCAATTCCAAGTGTGAGCCCAGGATTTACAGCAAAATATTTAAGAAAAACTGAATGCTTCTGCTTTCAAGAACAAACTTTAAAACCACATGAAGAAAAAATCATGCCTGTAATATTTTTTATCGATAAAAAAATTGACAGAGAAATTCAAGAACTTACTTTGTCTTATACTATGTTCAATGCAAATCGTGAAATTTCTAAAACTGATTTAGATAAAATTAGTGAAAAAGGAAAAATTACTGGTCACTTAAATTAGGAGAAAATATGAATAATACTATAAACAAAGATATTTATTATGTTCCGGAGCAAAGTGCATGGCCAATTATTGGGGCTTTTTGCGTATTTTTATTGGCTACCGGATTTGTCAATTTTTTACATGAAGGAAAACACGGTAAAGAATTATTATTTTTAGGCCTAGCATCTGTGCTTGCAATGATGTTTGGCTGGTTTCGTGCTGTTGCAAAAGAAAGTTTATCGGGTCTATATAATAAACAAATGGACTCTTCTTTTAGAATGAGCATGACTTGGTTTATTTTTTCTGAAGTTTGCTTTTTCATGGCATTTTTCGGAGCTTTATTTTATATCAGAGAATTTGCTCTTCCATGGTTACAAGGACTGGCTGCAACTAAATCTATGACTGGTAAAATTTTATGGCCAAACTTTCAAGCTGCCTGGCCTTTATTAAGTAATCCGGGAGACAATTTTGTCGCGCCAAAAGCAGTTATTAATCCATGGGGATTACCATTAGTTAATACAGCTTTGCTATTAACTAGTAGCGTTACTCTTACTATTGCTCATCATGCGTTAAAAGATAATCACAGAAAACAATTATTAATATTCACTGGCTTAACAGCATTACTTGGTTTAATATTTTTATACTTACAGGCTAGCGAATATAAAGAAGCATATCATGAACTAGGGTTAACATTAGGCTCCGGTATTTATGGCTCTACTTTTTTCATGCTAACAGGCTTTCACGGAGCTCACGTAACTATTGGAACAATAATGCTAATTGTTATGTTTATTCGAGCATATAAAAATCATTTTACTAAAGAAAAACATTTTGCTTTTGAAGCTGCTGCATGGTATTGGCATTTTGTAGACGTAGTTTGGGTTGGCTTGTTTATTTTTGTGTATTGTGTATAATGGTATATTATTTACATACTTGTATTTTGAGGTAGCATTATGAGTCATTCAACTATTAATGGAATATTCAATCTTAGTTCTGTTTTAGGAATTTCTGCAGTCAGAGAGCCTACTGCTTCAACAGCAATGTCAATTGGTGCGTCATCATCTGCAGCATCGTCTCAAGATATAAAAAGAAAGGTCCAAGATCCTACTATATTTCATTTTGAAGTATTGCAAGACAATGGAACAGTAAAAAACATTAATATTATTCCGGGTTATAGCGCCTCTGCTACAAGAATTAATAACGGCATTTCAAATTTTGTTCCGTTTAAAAGCTTTATAGAAATAGTAAACCCTCTTGATTCCAGCAAAAATTTTATATTTCCAATAAATGACAGCGAAATTATATTTCAATTTTTTAAACATTACGTACTAGCCTACCAAGAAGCAGAAGGTAATGAGGAACAAGTATTTGAAAGACTTTTAGCATCTAAAAATATTTTCGTTGCACAACTAAGAAAAAAGTATGGAGATTTATCTGAAGAAGAACTACTAAATAGCGCTCGCGGTGGAGATGCTTTTACTCTTGGACGCAGTGCTAAAATTCCTCAAAGATGGCATGAAGAATATAAAGTGCGCGCAATGATTATTGCTATACTTGTAAAAGCTCTTTCATGTGATGACTTTTTATCTTTTTTACTAGCAACTGGCAGCTCAACTATTGTTGAAACAACTGATGAGGCTTGCTCTGATAAAGGAATGGCTGAACTTGATACTTCTTGGGGGGTATCTCAAGGAAAAGGTCAAAGCTTACTTGGGCAATGCATGCAATTAATCAGAGATTCTTTGCTTAATTTACTTCATATTCAACAAGACCCCGAATATGATTTTGCTCGCAATACCCAAGATACACTTAATTTTTTAAATGCATTTCGTAGTAACGATTTTACAGTACCATTTGAAGTTATATCTAAGGCTATTGAACAGGGAGCATCTCTTGATATAGTAAACAGCAGACTACCAGACGGAATAACTCTTGAAAGTATACAGCTAAGTGAATTACCAGAATCTTTACAAGATATTTCTTCGATCAAAGACCGAATTATAGCTACTTTAAATGGCGCAAATCCTTTTGATGCTTTAGGAATTAGCATAAAATCTATAGTAGAAGTTGGTTTTACTCCTTTTGATAAAGCTCAATATGCAGAAGGAAAAATACATGATATACGACATCTGTTTAAAGGAGATAATCTAAAATATATTAATTTTTCCCAATACTTTTTTTTAGATCGCAATATATGGACCTGGACAGGAGCTGATATTATTAGCCTTATCCTCTCTCCTGAAAATATAGATGAAAAAGTCTTTACTATTGATGGACAGGACAACCTAGCAACTTATGAAGAATTTATTGCTCATCATCTTCGAGGTAATTATGAAGTTATTATAGAAGGATTTAACTCTGAATTATTAAAAGAGCAAGGAAAAGAAGAGGATAAAAAGAGCGCTGATAAAATAAATAAATTAAAAAATTTAGTTTCTAGTTTAAAAGGTATGTTAGAAGTAATAAAAAGAGAAATAAGCGATATATTAGTAGAAAAAAGAGGACATGCTCTTCTACCACCAGTTGTTTCTTCTGCTACAGCTGCAGCTGCGTCTCATGTGAAAGTTGTTGCACAATCATCAGATACACAGAGGCCTTAAAAATAAATAAATCTCAGCCTTTACACTATAGATTTTTTGTCTATAATTAAAAGATTATGACAAATAGAGCAAGTGATTATATTAAATTATTGGCTGGGATTTTATCTGGATTAATTTTTTATGTTTTTTCAACAAAATTAACCTTTTCAACCCCTTCTTCTTTTTTGTTTGCGCAAAGCATACTGGCTGGGACCACGTATTTTTTATTTGGTTTACAATTAAGCCCTTTCAATAAAAACACTAATCTAACTAAAATATTTGCTCTTGTATTTTTATCCTGTTTATTTATTTTAGTTAATTATTATTTATTTGACCCTTATCTTTTTAAAGAAGAGCACAGGCAAATTGGAATTAATATAAAAAATAACAATATTGATTTTAGTAATTTATCAAATTTCACTAAATTTTTACGCGTTGCTTTTATTCCACAATATTTATTAAGTTCATATATTCTTTATATTTTTTATTGTGCTTATATTGATGATTCTGAAAATATCAGTTTCTACCATAAACTTTTCAGGCATTCATGGCGTGTGATATTTACAGTTACGTCTTTTGCTCCACTTTTTTCATTATTAATTTGGCTGCTAATATATTTAATATCTTCAACCTTTTCATTGTTAAATATTTCTATAATTAAAAATATAATTTCAATGCCAATATTTATTTATCTGGCAACTGCAGGATTCTATGCTCTTGGAATAATATTAGTAGATCACAATCAATTTGTTATCGATAAAATGCGTGATATTTTATTATCGATTTCAAAAATTTTATATCCTATCTTTGCCATTGCAGCATTAATATTTATGGCAACAGGAACTTTACTCTCTCCTCTCCCATTTAGTAGTTATTATTGGATTTTTATAATCATCGCTTTTTTCCACATACTACTATATAACGGCATATTTCAAGCTGGTATTAAAGAGCGTCCATATAACAAAATTTTAACCAATATTATTTTATTATTTGTTTTTATTATGCCATTTTATTTATTGGCCAGTATTGTGCAGACTTATGCTATGTTAAAAATAGCAAATCCTATACCTGTCTTTGATCTTGGAACTAAAATATTTTTCATGTATTTATTTTTCTTGTTTTTTTATACAGCTGGATATGCAATTGCTATATTTATGCCACAAAAAAAATATTGGTGTGAATTTTCCAGCAAGGCTAATGTTACAGTATCTTTTGGTGGAGCTTTAGTATTTTTATTAACTATTTTCTTATGGGGCCATTGATAAATTCAAAAATAATTTGAATTTAAACTACCTTACGACAACTCATATAATCAAGACCAGCAGCAACAATCATATCAGCTATTTTATGATGAAATTCATCACCAAATTGCTCTAATGGATTATTAATATTAAATTTTTTAATAATATCTTTGGCTAGATTACTTTTTTTAAAGGTAGTTTTTAATAAACCCTCTTCTTTTAATAAAGCTGTACTTAAATTATCCATACTGTGTTGGGTATAAGTATAGTACACAGCCTCTTCATCCCATCTATCTCCAAGATAATAAATAGCAGCTTCTTTTGCTATTTTTGTATAACCAATTTTGCTAACATCTAGTTTTTTCAATACTTTATTTTGAATATCAATTTTACAATTATCTAATTTTATTATTTCTGATCTATGTTGAAAATATTCAGGTTGCAGTGTCAAAAAAGTCCTCAGCTCTGCTTGCATTCTAACTTTCTTATCTAAATTTATTCTTTTATCAATATCAATAGTACATTGACTACCTATTGGATAACCGCAGGCATGAACAAGATCATAAAAAGCATTAAAGTTAAAAATATAATCATAGGTTGAAGATTCAACAAGCTCATTATAAGTTACTTTAAAATCGTTACGATTTAAATCTTTAGAATATGGAACTTTTGTAATAAGATGATAAATGCAGTTAAAGGCTGGTTGCCCGTAGGCTACACAATCTTTCATATTTTTTATGTACCCCATTTTTGTATAAACATCTTTGAAAAATGGAGTAAGGTCATTAACCCATGCTTTAATTTTTGGTAACCAATCAATATATGGCTCCGTTTTGCATTGCAATTTATGACCATGCAAACCTGAATAATATGACATAGGGAAGAAAGTTCGCAATGTTGAATACTTTTCAAATTCTTTTGTTTTTTTCACGCATTCTTCATTATTATGCGCAACTTTTGCAATATTATTGCGAATCTTATTAACATAGTCATCAATAACATGACGCTGAAAATTTCCGTTCGGATAATCCTTTATTATTTTTCCAACTTGTGGCGCATTAAAACATATTGCGGGACATTTATTAGCGGCATAATCAAATTTATTCGCATGAATTGCAACAAGCTGTGCTAAAGCGCCACCTAAAGAGTGGCCACAGAATGATAGATTTTTTATTTTTCCATCTTTGATTACTTCTTTATAAAATTCTAGTGCATTCTGAAAAGCTAATGGCCAGTTACCATGAGCTAAACGTAAGTCATGATGAATAAAATCATAAATATCATCACTGCCACGAAAAGCAATAACCCCTGTGCCTATATCTTTTCTACCTAATTCATTAACCCTTTTATAAAATACTGCAGAAAACCCTGTTGGATCAGGTTTAGACTCAAGGGCTCTAACCCAACCATGCTTTTTTTGTAAAATACTTTCCTGATAAAAACCATTAACCGGTGTATTACGTTTATCCTTTAATTTAATTTCAGGAAATAATTTATCGACATCAGGAAAATAAGAATCACTTGCCAATCTAATATAATCTTCTAACGTTACTTCGTACAGCATATAAACTCTATTTAAATATAAAAATTAAAAATTAAAAATTAAAAATTAAAAATTAAAAATTAAAAATTAAAAATTACATGAATATTGTCTAATATTTGAATAAAAATCCTGTCCACCATAATGACTTTTATTATATGGAAACATTTCTAAATCGATATTCCAGACCCAATAGTAAGCGCCTTTTTGAATATATTGACAAGATTCTTTTAGCATATCTTGTGGAATAGCAAAAATATAAAAATCTTTCTTCTGATGATAAGCCCTATATACCTGTAAATCAGGGCCTGATTTTTTTTCCAGCCAAACTGATAAAACATCTATATCTTCTATAATATGATTACACAAAGAATCATATTCAAGATAATCAATACCATCGTAAATATTCCTTACAAATCGACTTAAGTTTAAACTACCCAATACTTGAGGGTTATCATCAAGATGATCTGTCTTAGTATTACCATAGAAACTTCGCATGTAATAATCGCGAGTTAAATTTCCTAACTGATATGATCCAATCTCAGCAAAGCTATTAGTCTCATTAGCAATATTTGAAAATTCTCTATTTGATCCGGCCTTACCAGGCGGCAACCAGTAATCATCACGATGCGTAACAAACAAATGCATGGCACATTCATAATTCTCAAACATATACTCATTGCCAGGCTTAGTTTGCTTAACTGTAATACCAACTGCGCGTAAGTAGGGAGAGAGTTTTACTGCTTTTTTTAAATCTAAATCAGCACTATAATTTTCATCATTCGCCATTACGGCAAATTCTTTATCATAGTAAAAAATCCTAAAACCACCTTCAGGAATTTTGATTTTTTCAATTTGAGAAATAAGATTCAAACCTTCTTGAGTAATTTTTATTTCTGGTGGAAAATTTTTAGCGTAAGATAAGATTGGATTTAAAACGAAGTAAAATGCAAATACAGTAAAAAAATAAAATCTCCGTTTCATGGTACTACCCTGATTAAATTTTAATCATGATAGCATAATCTACACGCCAGGGACATCTCCCCAAATGAATTTATGCAACTGAACTTGCATGCGAACCGGAAGTTTATCGCGTAAAATATTTTCAGCAAGTACTTTTAATTCATATTTTTGATGGCTCGGGGAAAATAATAACGTACAAATTTTATCTAACGAATATTTAGCTATGATGCTTTTACTAAAATCATAATCTTCTTCTCTACCGATAATAAACTTAATTTGATCTTGAGAAGTTAAATAGTCTATATTTTCATATAAATTTTTATCAACTTCATTACTCGATGGAGTTTTAATATCCATGACTTTAATAACTCGAGGATCGACTTTTGAAATATCTAAAGCCCCACTTGTTTCAAGAGAAACTATATAATTTTCATCACAAAGTAATTTCAAAAGCTCTATGCAATTAGGTTGTGCTAATGGCTCACCGCCTGTTACTGTAACGTATTTAGCACCGTAATTTTTAACTACTTCTAATATTTCACTTAGGTTAATTAATTTTCCGCCCTTAAAAGCATATGCAGTATCACAATAAGTACAACGCAGCGGACACCCTGTTAAGCGGATAAATACTGTCGGAGCTCCAACTGATAAAGATTCACCTTGAATGGAATGAAATATTTCTGTAATACGTAACTTCATAAAAAAATATCAGGATAAAAAAAAGGGCGTATAAATACGCCCCATTAGATAAAAAATAATAAATTATTTTTCGTCGAAACTATCAACTAACTGAACTACTGCCATTGGTGCATTATCACCAGCACGGAAACCGCATTTAATAACACGTAAATATCCACCAGCACGATTCTTGCTAGCTACAGCAACTTCAGTAAATAATTCGCCTACCGCAAAATCATCGCGCAATCTTGCAAATGCATAACGACGATTAGCAACGCTATCTTCTTTTGCTCTAGTAATTAATGGCTCTGCGTAACGACGTAATTCTTTAGCTTTTACTACTGTAGTTTTTATTCTTTTATTTTTTACTAATGAAGAAACCATGTTATAAAACATTGCTTTTCTATGAGCACTTGTTTTACCTAACCTTTTTCCACTTTTACCATGTCTCATGATTGTACTCTCACTTTAAAATTAACAATAATTAATTATTTTCTGGCGGCCAATTTTCTATATTCATCCCAAGATTAAGATCTAAACTATCTAAAACAGCTTTGATCTCATTTAAAGATTTTTTACCCAAATTAGGTGTTTTTAACAAATCAGCTTCGGATCTTCTCACTAAATCACCAATTAGATTTATATTTTCAGCCTTTAAACAATTTGCAGATCTTACAGTTAATTCAAGTTCATCAACCGGCTTTAATAACAAAGGATCAATTTTATTTTCAACTTTGTCATCTGTTTTAACCTGCTGATTAGTTACATCAGCGAAAACCATCAACTGTCTCATCAAAATTGTTGATGCATGCTTTACAGCATCTTCAGGTGAAATAGCACCATTAGTTTCAATATTAAGTATTAATCGATCAAGATCTGTTTTTTGCTCTACACGAGCATTTTCAACAGCATAAGACACTCTAGTAATAGGAGTAAAAGTCGCATCTAATTTTAACACACCAATAGAGATTCCTTCAACGGCATCTAACTGGCTGCTTAAATTTTGTCCTGCTGGCTGATATCCGCGACCAAGTTTAACTAACAATTCAATATTTAACTCACCATTTTTTGAAATATGAGTTATTGTTTGTTCAGGATTAATTAATTGAACTCCTGGACTTAATGCTATATCTGCCCCTGTTACTTCCCCTTGACCTTTTTTATTAAGAATAAGCCTAACTTCTTCTTTATCGTCTAACTTAAAAGCTAATTTTTTAATATTTAATAAAATATCAATTACATCATCTTTAACATTATCAATTCCGCTATACTCGTGTGTGACACCATCGATTTTAACTTCTGTCACTACCGCACCCGGCATTGAAGACAACATAACTCGTCTTAAAGCAGTCCCCAAAGTATCAGCAAAACCTCTATTAAGAGGTCCTATAATAACCTTGAATTTATTTTTACTAATTGTTTCGACTCGAGTTATCTCTGGTGTCAAAAATTCATCAAAAAAATTTTGCATCGTTATCCTCAAAAATATACAACTTTATTTACCAATAATTACCTAGAGTATAACTCTACAACTAACTGCTCATTGATATCCCCAGGCACATCACTTCTATCAGGATATGACTTGAATACACCAGAAAAGCTTTTAGAATCAACGTCAATCCAAGGATAAGATTCCTGCTCTTCAGATGACTTTAAAGAAGCCTGAACGCGTAATTGTTGTTTTGATTTTTCAACAATTTCTATTTTATCGCCCGGCATAACACGATAGCTAGGTATGTTAACCATTCTATCATTAACCATAATTGCTTTATGACTAACCAATTGCTTAGACTCAGATCTAGAGCTGCCAAATCCCATACGATAAACAACGTTATCAAGACGAGCTTCTAATAATTTAAGAAGATTTTCACCTGTAGCGCCTTTTCTACGATCAGCTTCGTTATAAGTCAGCTTAAACTGTTTCTCAGTTAACTGATAAATTCTTTTTACTTTCTGCTTCATACGCAACTGAACTAAATAATCAGTTTGTCTTCCACGTGCTTGACCATGTTGGCCAGGACCATTTGGCTTGCGAGCATCAATGGCACACTTATTAGGCATAAAACAACGATAACCCTTTTTGTATAACTTTTGTCGCTCAACACGACATTGCTTACATTTTGCACCAGTATTCATACTAAAAACATTTCTCCAAAATTAATCTCTACGTTCTTTTTCAGCGCGACAACCATTATGAGGTATAGGCGTAACATCTTCTATAGTTAAAATTCGGCAATTATTTGCTAAAACTCTTATAGCTGATTCACGTCCTGGACCAGGACCCTTTACTCTAATGTGTAAATTTTTTAAATCACAAACAGCTCTAGCTTTTTCTAATGCATTACCAGCTGCAACCTGAGCAGCATATGGAGTACTTTTTCTAGAGCCTCTAAACCCAGAAGCTCCAGCGGCAGACCATGCCAAAGTATTTCCGTGAGTATCAGTAATAGTAATCAACGTATTATTATAAGATGCTGATATAACAACTATTCCATCACCTATGTTTTTTATTTGTTTTTTTCTTTTTTCAAATTTAACTTTATTTCTTGCCATTTTTTGATCTCTAAATTAAATACAGCTACTAATCAACTTATCTTATTAATTTGATTACTTTTTACGGTCATCACGAATCATCTTAGAACTTCTTCTGCGACGAACGGTTTTTGCGTTAGTTTTAGTTCTTTGCCCTCTGCACGGTAAACCACGCAAATGTCTCAGGCCTCTGTAACTTTTTGTAGCCATTAAACTTTTTATTGAACCTAAAACTTCTCTTCTTAAATCACCTTCAACTGAATAGTTGCTATCATTAATAGCTAATCTTATTTTTTCAATTAAATCTTCAGTTAAATCAGAACCTTTTGCTGTTGGATCAACTCCAGCCAGTTCACATATTTTTTTTGCACGAGAATGACCTACACCATAAATGGCAGTTAAACCAATTATTATGTGCTTTTTCTCTGATATATTAACTCCTGCAATTCTCATTAAATGCCCCTACTATCTATAAAATACTTATAAAAAATCTGTGTAAAACTAAAATCACCTTTATGAACCAGCTATTATAACTAAATCCATATAAATATCAAGTAAAAACCTACCCTTGTCTCTGTTTATGTCGTACATCCTTGCAAATAATTCTTACTCTTCCATTTCTTCTTATTGTACGGCAATTCCGACAACGTTTTTTCACTGATGCTCTAACTTTCATATCATTACCTCAATATAATTAAACTCTGTGAACCTTTCGCCCCTTAAATTTACTTCTAGATCTACCTTTTTTCATCAAAGCTGAATATTGCTGACTTAATAAATGAGACTGAACCTGTGCCCAAAAATCCATTATAACTACAACAATAATAAGTAGAGATGTACCCCCAAAACTAATAGGAATATTCCAGCTATACCTTAAAAACTCAGGAAAAAGCGAAACCAATACCAAGTAAATTGCTCCAAAAACGGTCAACCTAGCCATAACAGTATCTATATACTCAGCGGTTTGCTTTCCAGGCCTAATACCAGGAACTAAGGCTCCTGATTTTTTCAAATTTTCTGCTGTTTCATTTGGGTTAAAGACTAAGGCTGTATAAAAAAAGCAGAAAAATGCTATCGCCAAAGAAAATAAAATTAAATATAATGGCTGACCTGGAGATAAAAGTAAGCCAATATCTCCCAAATATCCAGTATTATTTTTACCACCACCTATCCATTGAGCTAACGTTGCAGGAAAAATAAGTAATGTTGAAGCAAATATAGGAGGTATTACGCCTGACATATTTATCTTCAAAGGTAAATGAGACGATTGGTTAGAATACATCCCTCCTCGCTCCATTCTCCTAGCATAATTTACAGTAATTTTTCTTTGACCTCGCTCAACAAAAACAATTGCAAAAATTACAGCCATAAAAATACAAAGTAAAATTAATGCCCCTATAGGCATAATTTGACCGTCTGCTATTTGCTCTCCCAATATACTTAAAGAACTTGGTAAATTAGCAACAATTCCTGCAAAAATAAGCAATGAAATTCCATTACCAATACCTCTTTCAGTCATTTGCTCGCCTAACCACATTAAAAACATAGTTCCGGTGACAAGGGTAATAATAGTTGTTGCATAAAATATAAAATCAGGATTTGGCGCCATGCCATTATTAGCTAAAAGCTTGGCAGCTGCAAAACCTTGAAACATAGACAAAATAATTGTCATGTATCTAGTATATTGATTTATTTTACGTCTACCTTGCTCACCTTCTTTTTTATACTCTTCAAAAGTTGGAGATATTACAGTCAAAAGCTGCATTACTATAGAAGAAGAAATATACGGCATTATACCTAAAGAAAAAACCGTAAAACGTCTTAGAGCTCCCCCAGAAAACATATTAAAAAAGCCTAAAAGAGCATTTCCTGACTGATTAAAAAAAGATGCTAGTTTATTAATATCAATTCCAGGAACTGGAATATGTGCACCTAATCTAAATATAAAAATACCAAACAGTACGTATAAAATCCTTTTAAACAATACATTTGATACTGCATTTGCAGCTGTTTGATTTTCATTATTCATGATATTTAAGCAATAGTCCCACCAGCTTTTTCAATCACCAATCGAGCTCCCTTAGAAACTCTCATTCCCTTAATATTAAATGACTTGTCTAATTCACCAGTACCAAAAATTTTCACATCTTTTATACTATTAGATATCAAGTTATATTTTTTAAGTGTATCTAAAGTTATGTCTGATTCTTGTATAGAAGATAAAGATACAACTCTTACTTCATCAGTAACTTTTGCTTTCCTAGAATTAAAACCAAATTTAGGCAAACGACGCTGCAATGGCATTTGACCACCTTCAAATCCGGCTTTAACACTTCCACCAGCTCTAGCTTTTTGTCCTTTATGACCTTTACCGCTAGTTTTACCTAAACCAGATCCAATACCGCGTCCTTTTCGTGTTTTTTTCACACGAGACCCAGGAGTCGAAAATAAACTATTTAAACGCATATTATTTAATCTCCTCAACTTTTAATAGATGCCTAACGCTGTCTATCATGCCTTTAATAGCATTATCACACTTATGAACAACAGCTGAATTTATTTTTTTTAACCCTAAAGCTTCAATTGTAGCTCTATGTCTAGGTAAAGAACCAATAACACTTTTTTTCAATGTTACTTTTATTTGTTTGTAATTATTAGCATCAGTTTTTGACATCTTACTCGCTCCATATATCTTCTACTTCTTTACCACGCTTAGAAGCAACATAATCAGGTGTAGAAGTATTAATTAGCCCATTAATTGCTGCGCGAACCACATTAGTAGGATTAGTTGATCCTATGCATTTTGATAGAACATTTTTTATACCAATAACTTCAAAAACAGCACGCAAAGCTCCACCAGCTATTACTCCTGTACCATCTTTAGCAGGTATCATAATAATTTTAGATGCGCCATGTGAGGACTTAATTTGATGAAACAATGTACCGTTATTAAGAGCAACGTCTATCATGTTCTTGCGAGCGGCCTCTAGTGCTTTTTGAATAGCTTTAGCGACTTCTTTAGACTTTCCTCTTCCAACACCAATTTTTCCCGCGCCATTACCAACAACAACTAACGCAGAAAAACCAAACGTACGACCACCTTTCACAACCTTCGACGTTCTATTAATTTTTACTAACTTTTCAATTTTACCGTCAGTATCCGTATTTTGATCAAAAGTAGACATTATTAAAACTCTCTCTTAAAAAATTTGTATTAAAATTCCAGACCACCGTCACGAGCTCCCATTGCAAGTGCAGCGATACGACCATGATATTTAAATCCTGATCTATCAAAAGCAACTTTACTTATTCCTGCTTTCTTAGCCATAGAAGCGATTAATTTTCCAACTTCCTTGGCTGCTTCAACATTACCAGTACATTTATGTTTAGACTTAATATCTTTCGTCAAAGTAGATACAGCTAATACAGTAACATCAGAAGCATTTTCTTCGTGCTTAATGATCTGAGCGTACATATTTTTAGAAGATTTATCCACACATAAACGATAATTAGAAGTTCTTCTTTGATTCTGTCTAACTTTAATAGTTTTATTTTTTTGAACTTTATTTCTCTTATTCATATTTTATATGCTATTTTTTATCTACTTCTTTTCTTTGAATTTTCTCATCTTCGTACTTAATACCTTTACCTTTATAAGGCTCAGGTGGACGATAACTTCTTATATCAGCGCAAACTGCACCTAAAAGCTGCTTATCAACAGAAGAAACCTCTATTTCAGTTTGAGATGGAGTTACAATATTTACTCCATTTGGTATTTTAAACTCAACAGGGTGAGAAAATCCTAAAGATAAATTTAAAATATTTCCTTTAATTTGAGCGCGATACCCAGTACCATTAATAATTAATTTTTTCTTAAATTCATTTGTAACACCTTCAATAGCATTACAAACAAGAGCTCTCATAGTTCCAGGAAGAGCTTTATTTTCATCAACACTACTTACTATTGAAAACACATTATCATTAACAGAAAAATGTATAGTGTTAGGAATGTTAATTACATTGCTTCCTTTTGGACCTGTAATTTTTAAAGCACAATAAACATCTTGTTTTTGAGACTCTATTTTAACAGAGTTATCAAATTTTATAGGTGCTCGTGCAACCCGCGACAATTCAGCACTCATTTTTTAATACCCCAAACTTTTAATATACATAACATAATAATTCACCGCCACATTTCATACTAGCGGCTTCTTTACCTGAAATAACTCCTTTTGGAGTAGTTAATATAGCTGTCCCAAGCCCTCCCATAATATTAAGAGCTTTATCATCACTTGAAGCAACATAAAATCTCTTACTGGGCTTACTAACACGGCGTAAACCTTTAATTACTGGAACATTATTATAATATTTCAAATGAATAGTAATATATTTCAAAGGATTTTTATCTAAAATCTCAAATTTTTCAATATACCCTTCATTTTTTAAAACAGCAGTAATACGCTCTTTAATATTAGAATAAGGAATAGTAACGCTTTTATGGCTGGCCATTTGAGCATTTCTTATTCTTGCCAACATATTTGCTATAGGATCTTGCATTGACATAAAACTTTCTCTTTTATATTTATATATTAAAAACTACCAGCTAGATATAACGAGACCAGGTATGTAGCCTTTTTCTGCCCATTCTCTAAATTTTATTCTACTAAGCATAAAATCACCTACTATACCTCTAGATCTACCTGTAATCATGCATCTTTTACGCTGACGATTTAGATGCGCATTTTTTGGTATTTCTTGAAGAGATAATCTTGCATGCCAAGCTTCTTCTGGAGAACCATTTTTTATGATACCTTTAAGCTCTGCAATTTTGTCTTTATATTTACTATTAAGATTAGCTCTTTTTTTCTCTCTTTCTTTTATAGATTTTTTTGCCATAATAATCTCACTTATTAATAAAATGGAAACTCAAATGATTCTAATAATGCAAGAGCTTCTTTGTCTGATTTTGCAGTAGTTGTAATAGTTATATCAAAACCTCTAATAGCTGATATTTTATCGTAATCTATTTCTGGGCAAACTATTTGTTCTTTAATTCCTAAACTATAATTACCCATGCCATCAAAAGATTTCTTACTAACACCTCTAAAATCTCTAACACGTGGTAAATAAATTTTTACCAAACGCTCTAAAAATTGATACATACGATCTCTTCGCAATGTCACTTTACATCCAATAGGCCAATTTTCACGAATTTTAAATCCAGCGATAGCCTTACGTGATAACGTAACAACAGGTTTTTGACCTGATATCAATTCTAAGTCACTTACAGCATCTTTAATAAGATCTTTGTTTAGAGCTGCCGCCCCTACTCCCATATTTAATGTGATTTTAGTGATTTTTGGAACTTGCATCACTGACTTATACCCAAATTTTTCTTGTAGCTTTTTTGCTACATTCTCTTTATACGAAGTCTTAAAATTAATCATAATTTAAACTCTAAACATCACCTACTTTTTCACCACTTGAAGAAAACACCCTTACTTTCTTATCTTCTTCAAAAATATATTTTACTTTATCTGCCTTTTTTGCTTTTAAATTATAAATAGCAACATTAGAAGCGTCTAAAGGAAGTTCAATACTCTTAATACCACCTTCAATTCCACGATTCGGATCAGATTTAAGATGCTTTTTAACTATGTTAACGCCTTCTATTAATATCTTATTTATTTTAGGATAAACTTTTTTAACTTTACTAACTTTACCCTTATATTTTCCGGCGATTACAATAACATCATCATTTGTGCGCAATCTCATTAAAATACCTCAAATTATAAAACTTCTGGAGCCAAAGATATTATTCTCATAAACTTTTCAGATCTAAGCTCACGCGTAACAGGCCCAAATATACGAGTCCCTATTGGCTGCTCCTGATTATTTAAAAGAACTACCGCATTAGAATCAAACCTAATTAAAGACCCATCTGCTCGACGAACGCCTTTTTTTGTTCTAACAACAACAGCCTTCCATACAGAGCCCTTTTTAACCTTACCTCTAGGATTTGCATCTTTAACTGTTATTTTAATAACAGAACCTATTCCAGCATAACGGCGCTTTGAACCACCCAATACTTTAATACACTCTACTCTTTTTGCACCGCTATTATCAGCTACTGCAAGTTCAGTTTGCATTTGAATCATAAGGCTTCACCTACTAAATCGTTTGTATCTACGACAACCCATCTTTTAAGCTTTGAAAGAGGTCTAGTAGATTCTATCTTTACCACTTCTCCAACTTTGCATGAATTATTAGAATCATGAGCATAGCACTTAGTTACCTTTTTGATATACTTATTGTACTTTTTATGCTTTTCTTTACGCACTATAGCAATTACAGCTGTTTTGTCCATAGATGTACTAACAACTGTGCCTTGTAAATATTTTTTAGAAGCTTGATCTAACTTCATAATTTTATATAAACCTCTTTTATTCAGCTAATTCTTTTTGAACTATTAACGTTTTTACTTGAGCAATATTTTTCTTAACTTTACGTAATTCGCCCAAACTTATTTTTTGACCTAAAGATTTTTGAAGTTTTAATTCAAAAGAAGATTTCTTCAAGTTTACACATAACTGTTTCAATTCAGAAACATTTTTTTCTTTTAATTCACTTAAATTAATCACTGCACTGTTCTCTCTTCAAAAACTGTTCTTACCGGAAGCTTATATGAAGCTAATTTAAAAGCTTCACGCGCTATATCAATAGGCACTCCATCCATTTCATAAAGCACTGTTCCGGGCCTTACTTCTGCAACCCAATACTCAACATTACCTTTACCACTACCCATTCTAACGCCTAACGGCTTTTCAGTTATAGGCTTATCTGGAAAGATACGAATCCATATTTGACCGCCTCGCTTTACATACCTAGTCATAGCACGTCTAGCTGCTTCAATTTGACGAGCAGTTATACGTCCTCGTGTGGTAGCTTTTAAACCATAGTCACCAAAACAAACCTTATTTCCACTGGTAGCAACACCTCTATTTCTACCCTTGTGTTGTTTCCTATACTTAGTTCTTTTAGGTTGCAACATAAATTTTTAGCCTCTAATTTTAAACTGAATTATATCAACAATCAACTATTATCTGATTAATTTTGCTTATCTTTTTTCTCAAAACTATCAGAGTTTGTTGCCAAAACATCACCTTTATAGATCCAAACCTTAACCCCTATAATACCGTAGGTAGTTTTAGCCTCGGCAAAACCGTAATCAATATTGGCTCTAAACGTTTGCAAAGGTATTCTTCCTTCTTTAGCCCATTCGCTTCTAGCTATTTCAGCTCCACCTAATCGACCAGAAATACATATTTTAATACCCTTAGCACCTAGCTTCATAGCACTACCAATAGATCTTTTCATAGCTCTACGGAACATTACTCGACGCTCCAATTGTTGAGCTATTGATTTTGCTACTAAAGTTGCATGAATTTCTGGTTTTCTAATCTCTTTTATAGTCACTTGCACAGATGCACCTGCAACTTGAGAAAGTTTCTTTTTCAACTCTTCAGCATCACTGCCTTTTTTCCCAATAATTGCACCAGGACGAGCTGTATGTATAGTGACGCCTATTTTTTTTGCATGACGCTCAATATCAACCCTACCAATAAAAGCATTGCTCAAGTTTTTCTCAATAAAATTCCTTATGGCAAAGTCATCTTCTAAAAATCTTGGAACATTTTTATCTGTTGGAATCCACAGAGACAGATGTTCTTTATATTTACCATATCTAACTAAATCTGGATTTATTTTTTGACCCATTTTTTAATACCTTTAAAATTTTATTAATCAGAACCTTTTTCTGCCAAAACTACAGTAAGGTGGCTGGTTCTTTTTAAAATTCTAGCCACTCTACCCCTTGCTCTAAATCTTGCACGCTTAAGAACAGGACCGCTATCTACAAATATTTCACTAACATAAAGCTCATCTATATCCATGCCAAAATTATTTTCGGCATTGGCGATCGCAGAATTTATTAATTTCTCTACCATTTTTGCACCTTTTTTAGGTGTGTAGCGAAGCAATTCTAAAGCCTTAGAAACATGTTTTCCACGTACAAAATTAACAACTTGTCGTGCTTTTTGCGGAGAAATTTTGGCATATTTTAATTTTGCCATTGCTTGTTGCATAAAAACCTCATTTTACGAATTTACATTAAGCAGCTTTTTTATCACCACCAGAATGACCTTTAAAAGTTCTAGTAGGAGCAAATTCACCCAATTTATTCCCTATCATTTCTTCTGATATTAAAATCGGAACATGTTGACGACCATTGTGAATTGCTATAGTCAAACCAACCATTTCAGGAATTATAACTGATTTTCTAGACCAAGTCTTAATTGGTTTTTTTTCATTTTTTTCTTTTGCTGAAAGAACCTTTTTTAGTAATTTGATATCAATAAAAGGACCTTTTTTTAACGATCTAGCCACTATTCAATACCTCTATTTTTTATCACGTCGTTTCACTATAAACTTACTAGTACGCTTGTTTTTTCTAGTTTTTTTACCTTTAGTTGGCTTACCCCATGGAGTTACAGGATGTCTACCTCCAGAAGTTCTGCCTTCACCACCACCATGAGGGTGATCTACAGGATTCATTGCAACACCTCTTACAGTAGGACGACGTCCACGGTGCCTTGCAGCACCAGCTTTACCAAGTTTATGAAGATTGTGCTCTTTATTACCAACTTCACCAACAGTAGCGCGACAAATAGATAGAACTTTTTGAACACTTTTAGAATTCAATTTAACTAAAGCATACTCTCCATCAAATCCCACTAGATCAGCAGACGTTCCAGCCGATCTATTAACCTGAGCTCCTTTACCAGGGCGCAGCTCAATACAATGTATTTTGGTACCAACTTTAATGTTCTTTAATGGTAAGCAGTTACCTACTTTTATAGAAGAATCTGCACCTGAACAAACTTCATCACCAACAGATAAACCATTAGGAGCAATTATATATCTTCTTTCACCATCTTTATATAATAATAAAGCTAAATTTGCAGTTCTATTTGGATCGTATTCTATTCTTTCAACTTGTGCAGGAATACCATCTTTATTTCGTTTAAAATCTACTAATCTATATTGCTGCTTATGTCCGCCACCTTGGTGTCTTACAGTAATTCTACCTTTATTATTACGTCCACCTTGCTTTGTTTTTTTACCAATAAGACCTTTAATTTTCTTAGTCTTAACTGCTAACGACTTATCTCTATAGCGAACTGCATGTCTAGTGCCAGCAGATGTTGCTTTTTTTTCTACTTTAATAAGATTACTCATATTTACCCCTTATCTGACACCCCAGAATAACTTATCTCTTGCCCTTCTTTTAACTTTATATAAGCCTTTTTCCAATCACTGCGTTTGCCGATACGTTGCTTAAATATTTTTTTCTTACCTTTAACATTTATAACTCGAACGCTATCAACAACAACATTGAAAACTTTTTCAACTGCTTTTTTTATTAAAAACTTATTAGATGTAGAGCAAACTTTAAATACATACTGATTAATTTTTTCTTCACTCTTCATTGCCTTTTCAGACATATGAATAGATTTTATAACTGAATATAATTTTTCACTGGTATTCATGCTACTCTTTCCTCCAATGTACGCAATGCTTCAAGAGAAATAACAACTTTATCTGCATAAACCAAACTAACAGGATTTAACGAAGATAATTCAAGATACGAAAGATTAGGAAGATTTCTTCCAGCTAAGTACAAATTCATATCTATTTCTTTATCTATAAATAAAATACGTTCGGAATTTGGCAGCTCAAATTTACTATTCAAAAGAACTAAAATTTCTTTTGTTTTAGGGGAAGACACTAACCCTGACAAACTATCAATAACTAACAATCTGTCTTGTCTATATAATTCTGAGATAATAGAGCAAATAGCCTTACTATACATTTTTCTATTAATCTTTTGCTCATGATTACGAGGCTTAGCTGCAAAGGCCCTACCCCCATGTCTCCACAAAGGACTCCTAGTTGAACCCGCACGAGCTCTCCCAGTTCCCTTTTGTTTCCAAGGTTTTTTTCCGCCTCCGCTAACTTCAGCACGACTTTTTTGAGCTTTAGTCGAAATTCTCTTAGCTTTATACGCCACAACCGACTGATGAACAAGAGTCATATTAAAATCTTGCTGCAAAAGCACATCGGAAATTTCAACCTTAGTCAAATCATTTTTATTTATGTTTTTTACACTAAGTTCCATAGTTATACCTAAAATATTTATCTATTTTTATCTGAAACTGTAACAACAACTAGTGAACCAGCATGACCAGGAACAGATCCTTTTACTAGTATTAAATTCTTTTCGTTGTCTATTTTTACTACGGATAAAGCCTTTGCTGTAGTATTAGCATTACCCATTTGACCAGGCATTTTTTTTCCTTTAAAAACTTTACCAGGGCTTTGGTTTTGACCAGTAGAACCAGGTACCCTATGTGATAAAGAGTTACCATGAGTCATTGGCTGCCCTTTAAAGTTCCATCTTTTTATAGTACCAGCAAACCCTTTACCTTTAGAAATACCAGAAACATCAACTAAAGAGATTCCTTCGAACTTATTCGCAGAAATAACATCTCCTAATGAATATTCAGAAACTTCTTTTTCAGATAACCGAAATTCACGTATTTTTATTCCTGGAGCAACACCAGCTTTTTCATAATGACCTTTAATAGGCTTATTAACACGACTTATTTTTTGTTCACCAAAAGATAACTGAATCGCGTTATAACCATCTAGACCACTTGTTTTTACCTGAGTTACAGCATTACCACTTACATCAATAACTGTAACCGGTATAGCTTTACCACCATCTATAATTCTGGTCATTCCACATTTTCTGCCGATAAGACCTAAAGCCCTTGCCATGTTAACACACCTTAAAATTTAAAAGTTATATTAATTTTCTTCTTTATTTTCTTCTTTTGTTGAAACTTTTACATTTACACCAGCTGGTAAATCAAGTCTCATAAGAGAATCCATAGTTTTATCACTATAATCTAAAATATCTACTAACATTTTATACTGAGATATTTGCAACTGATTTCTCGCATCTTTATTAACATGCGGAGATTTCAGTATTGTATACTTTCTTATAGATTTAGGCAAAGGTACTGGACCACTCAAGCGAGCTCCAGTACGTTTTGCTGCAGTAACAATTTCATGCACTGATTTTTCTATAGTCTTATAATCTAAAGCTGTTAGAATTATTCGTATTTTTTGACTAACCATATATACCCTTATTCAATAATTTTAGTTACAACTCCAGAACCAACTGTACGCCCACCTTCACGAATAG